>JACRDA010000316.1 GCA_016212965.1 Myxococcales bacterium | reverse complement strand
GCGATGGATCTCGCCGCGGGCCCAGCCGCGCCGCCGCCCGAAGGCGTGCCCCCTGCGGCCGCCGACCGGCAGGCGGCCATGCGCCGCGCCATCGCCGCCGCCATGTCGCGCTCGAAGCGGGAGATCCCGCACTACTACCTCGCCACGACGCTCGACGCCTCGAAGCTCCTCGCCTGGCTCGGCGCGAAGAACGCGGAGCGCGCGCCGGCCGAGCGGGTGCTGCCGGCGGCGGCCATGCTGCGCGGGGTGGCGCTCGCGCTCCGCGAGGTGCCCGAGCTCAACGGCTTCTGGATCGACGACCACGCCGTGCCGAGCCCGGCCGTCCACCTCGGCGTCGCCATCTCGCTGCGGGGCGGCGGGCTCGTGGCGCCGGCCCTGCGCGACGCGGCCGACAAGGACGTCGACACGCTGATGCGCGAGCTCAAGGATCTCGTCGCGCGCGCCCGCTCGGGCGGCCTGCGCAGCTCCGAGCTCGCCGACCCGACCGTCACCGTCACGAACCTCGGTGACCCGGGCGTCGTGCTGGTGCGCGGCGTGATGTACCCGCCGCAGCTCGCGCTCGTGGGCCTCGGCAAGATCGTCGAGCGACCGTGGGCAGAGGGCGGCCTGCTCGGCGTGCGCTCGGTCGTGACCATCACGCTCGCCGCCGATCACCGGGCGAGCGACGGCCACCGCGGCGGGCGCTTCCTCACGGCGCTCGAGCACAAGCTCGCCCACCCGGAGGAGCTATGAACGCGAGCGAGCTCCGGGCCGCGGTGATGGCCGCGCTCGCGCGCGTGGCCCCCGAGGCCGACCTCGACGCGCTCGACCCTGCGGTGCCGCTGCGCGACGCGCTCGACCTCGACTCGATGGACTTCCTCGCCTTCGTCGCCGAGCTCCACACCCGCACGGGCGTGGCGGTGCCCGAGGCCGACTACGGCAAGCTCGGCACGCTCGCCGCTGCGGTCGCCTACCTCGGAGCGCGCGCCCGCTGAGCCGCGGCCGAGCTCACGACGTCGGGGCCGGCGGCGGCGGGAGCACCGCCATGAAGTCGGCCGCGATGCGCGGCACGTAGCTCTCGATGAGCTCGTGCACGCGCGCGGCGGTGGGGGCGCGCACGATGAGCCCGACGTGGTTCGCGTGGTCCGTGAGGCGCCACACGATCTCGGGGTCCGTGTAGGCCGAGGTGTCGGGCGCCGCCTGGCGCGAGAGCGACAGGATGATGCCCGCGTAGTCGTGGCGCTGCCCCGGCAGCGCGTACGGCGCCTCGCCCTGCGCGAGCTCGATCTGCGCCCACTCGTGCCACAGGTTCACGCCCGTCGAGGCCGCGACGAGGTCCGCGATGTGCGCGCCGCCGACGCGCGCCGCCGACTCGACGAAGTAGATCTCGTCGTCGGTGCTCGACAGGACGTACTCGCAGTGCGTGACGCCGCGCACCAGGCCGAGGTGCTCGATGACGCGCCGGTTGGCGGCGAGGAGCCGCTGGGACAGCTCGCCCCCTCGGTCGAGGGTGCGGCTCGCGAAGATGCCGCCCGTGTTGACGACGTCGAGCAGCGAGGTGCGGTAGGCGTGCGCCTCGGCGAAGACCACCTCGCGCCCCGAGACGATGCTGTCGACGTGGTAGAAGCTGCCCGGGATCATGCGCTCGAAGAGGTGGTGCGAGCGCTCGTCGCCGAGCGCCTCCGCGGCCGCGAGCGCGTCCTCGGCCTTGTCGAAGCGCTTGATGCCGCTCGAGGAGGCCTGCGAGCGCGGCTTGAGCAGCCAGGGGGGCGGTACCTTCGCGAAGAACTCGCGCACGCGCGCGTCGTTGAGCACGTGCACGAACTCGGGCACGGGGATGTGGCGCGCGAGGGCGCGCTCGCGCATGGCGAGCTTGTCGCGGAAGTAGCGCGCGGTCGTCTCGCCCATCCCGGGGATGCGCATGTGCTCGCGCAGGTGGGCCGCGGTCTCGACGTCGTAGTCGTCGAGCGGCGTGATGCGGCTGAAGGGACGCGTGCGCGCCAGGTAGCTCACGGCGTTGACGAGCGCTTTCCGGTCCTGGAACGACGGCAGCGCGAACACCTCGTCGATGAACTGCCGCGCCCAGGGCTTGTCGAGCAGGTGCTCCTGCGTCAGGAGCACTACGCGCCAGCCCTCGCGCTTGCACTGCTCGATGAACTCGTTGCCCTTGAAGTAGCTCGAGAGGCAGAGGATGGTCTGGCCCTCGGCCGCGGCCGGCAAGGTCGGATCGTCTCGGAGGTCGTTGGTCACGGCGCCATGTCCCAGGTGCGTTCGGAGTGCGGTGTGGCGCCGTCGCAGAGCAGGGCAGAGCTGTCAACCGGATTCGAGCACCGCCGGCCGCGCAGGAGTATCCTGGGGGCCATGAGTGCGAAGAACCTGGGTCCCCGAGTGGGCTGGCTGTCCGTGATCGTCGTCGTCGCGTCGCTCGGCCTCGGCTGCGGCGGCAAGGCGACCATCGACGTGCCCCTCGGTGCGGGCGGCGGCACCGGCGGCACCACGACCTCGAGCGGCAGCGGTGGGACCGCGGGCGCCGGCGGCGCTGGCGAGGTCGTGTGCAACCCGGCGGGCGTCGCGTGCATGTCGCCCGCGCCCGCCTGCGCGCCGGGGGAGGTCCCGTCCGTCGTCGGCGCGTGCTGGGGCCCGTGCGTGCCGATCCTCTCGTGCGCGACGGAGCCGAGCTGCGCCGGCTGCGCGACGGGCTTCTGCGCCGCCTACGTCGCCTGGACGACGGAGTACCGCTGCGTGCTGCCGTACCTCTCGTGCTCCTCGACCTCGTGCGGCTGCGTCGGGCCGTACTTCTGCGCGAGCCCCTTCGACGCGTGCATCGAGGGCAACGGCAGCGCACCGTTCGTGAGCTGCGAGTGCACGACCTGCTGAGCCGGTCGCCGGGACGATCTTGACGCGCTCCGTGGAGCGCGCACATGGGGGGGGCATGCAGATCTGCGCCGGATGCGGGCGGCTCGTCGCCGAGGTCGACAACGCGAGCGGGCGCAAGTACTGCCTCGCGTGCCAGGCGGCCGGCCCGGCCGAGGCGCCGGCGCGCGCGACGCCGCTGCCCACGAGCGCGGCCCACGCCCCGACCGCGCTCGCGGCCCCCTACCGCCCCGGGGGCTCCGTCCCGCCGCCCCCTCTACGCGCTTCGCTCGCTCAG
>JACRDA010000315.1 GCA_016212965.1 Myxococcales bacterium | reverse complement strand
GCCCGCGACGCGCGCGCGGCCCACCCGAACGTGGCCGGGTGCGCTCGAGCGCCGCACGCGCCCGCAGCGCCTCGGCGGTGCGCGTGTCGGCGCCGAGCAGCGCAGCCGGTCGGCCCTCGAACACCACCCTGCCCCCGTGGGCCCCGGCCCCGGGCCCGAGCTCGATGACCCAGTCCGCCGCGGCGATCAGATCGAGGTCGTGATCCACGCAGACGACGCTGCCCCCACCGGCGACGAGCTCGTCGAGCGCGCCCTGCAGCAGCGCCACCTCGGTGGGGTGCAGCCCCGCGCTCGGCTCGTCGAGCAGGAACAGGTTGCCGGCGGCGCTCTCGCCGAGGGCGCGCGCCAGCTTGAGCCGCTGCGCCTCGCCCCCGGAGAGCGTGGACAGCGGCTGGCCGAGCGGCAGGTAGCCGAGCCCCAGGCGCACGAGCGGCGCGAGCGCCTTGTGCACGGAGCGGTCGAGCGCGAAGAGCTCCGCCGCCTCGGCCGCACCGAGCGCGAGGAAGTCGGCGACGTTGCGGCCGTCGAGCCGCACTTCCAGCACCTCGTCCTTGAAGCGCTGCCCGCGGCAGCTCGGGCAGGTGAGACGCACGTCGGCGAGGAACTGCATCTCGACCGTCTCGGCCCCCTCCCCGGCGCACACCTCGCAGCGGCCGGCCGCGACGTTGAAGGAGAAGTGTGCCGGCCCGAAGCCACGCACGAGCGCGTCGGGCTGGGCCGCGAAGAGGGCGCGGAGCCGCGTCCAGGCGCCGGTGTAGGTCGCGGCGTTGCCGCGCGAGGTGCGGCCGAGGGGCGACTGATCGACGAGCGTGAGGGTGCGCACCGAGCTCGCGCCCTCGATGCGGCGGTGCGCGCCCGCGGGCTCGACGTCCTGGAAGCCGCGGGCCCGCGCGAGCGCGCGGTAGAGCACGTCGTCGACGAGGCTGCTCTTGCCCGAGCCGCTCGGCCCGCACACCGCGACCACGCAGCCGAGCGGCACGGCCACCGTCACGTCGCAGAGGTTGTGGGCGTGCGCGCCCACTATCTGGACGGCGCCGCGCCGCTGGCGCGGCACGCGCGGCGCGAACGCCACCTCGGCGCCGCTCGTGGTCCGCGGCGCGTGGCGCGGCCGCCCCGAAGGGGGTCCGTCGTACACGATCGAGCCGCCGTCGGGACCGGCCCCGGGCCCGAGCTCGACCACCCGGTGGGCCGCCTCGATGACGCGCTCGTCGTGCTCCACGACGAGCACGACGTTGCCGCGCGCCGCCAGCTCGCGCGTGCACTCGACGAGCGGCCCGATGTCGCAGGGGTGCAGGCCCACCGTCGGCTCGTCGAGGGCGAACAGGACGCCGGTGAGGGAGGTGCCGAGCGCCGCCGTCAGCGCGACGCGCTGCGCCTCGCCCCCCGACAGGGTGCGGGCCTGCCGGTCGAGCGTCAGGTAGCCGAGGCCGACGCGCTCGAGGTAGGCGAGCCGCGTGACGAGCTCGCGCTGCGCGAGCGCGGCCTGGCCGTCGAGCTCGAGCGCCGCGAGGCGCGCGCGTGCCGCCGCGATCTCGAGCGCGTGCCAGTCGCCGAGATCGAGCCCGGACACGCGGTAGCGCAGGGCCTCGGCGCCGAGCCGCTTGCCGCCACACGCCGGGCAGGGGTCGTAGGCCCGGTAGCGCGACAAGAGGACGCGCACGTGCATCTTGTAGCTCTTGGTCTCGAGCCAGCGGAACCAGGCCGCGACGCCCGGGTACTTGCCCGCGCGCCAGCTGCCCTCGCCCTCGAGCACCCGCGCGCGCGCCGCCGCGTCGAGCGCGGCCCAGGGCACGTCGAGCGCGATGCCCACGCGCTCGCAGTACTTGCGGAGCGTGCGGCGCTCCCACGACGCCTTCGGCCCGCTCCAGGGCCGGATCGCACCGCCCGCGAGCGTCTTCGATTCGTCGGGCACGACCTTCGCCCAGTCGATGCCGAGCACCCGGCCGAAGCCGCGGCACCCCGGGCAGGCCCCCACCGGCGACTCGTACGAGAACATGCCGGGGCGGGGCGGCGCGAACGCCGTGCCGCAGCTCGGGCACGCGAGGCCGCGCACCGCCGGCACGCGCTCGGGCGCGCCGTCGCCGGCGGGCGGGTAGACGTGCACCGTGGCCTGGCCCGCCCCGCGCCCCCACGCCTCCTCGAGCGCCGCGCCGAGCCGCCGTGCGCCGCGCGCGTCGAGCGTGAGCCGGTCGACCACGACGTCGAGCGCGCCGCCCGTGACGTCGCTCGGGCGCACGGCGTCGAGATCGCGCGTCTCGCCGGCGACGAGCAGGCGCCGGTAGCCGTCGCGCAGCAAGAGCTCGCGCACGTCGAGCAGCTCCTCGGCGCTCGCGGCCCGCACGGCGTAGCTCACGACGGCCCGCGCCCCCGGGTGCGCGCGCGCCGTGCGCTCCGCGGCCGCGACCGGGTCGAGGCGCACGGCCTCGACGCCGCACGCCTGGCACACCGGCACCGCCGCGCGCGCGACCACGGCGCCGAGGTAGGCCTCGAGATCGGCCATGGTCGCGAGCGTCGAGCGCGAGCTCTTGATGGGCGCGCGCCTGTCCACGGCCACGGCGGCCGCCACCGGCTCGAGCGAGTCCATGGGCGGGCGCTCGAGACGCTCGAGGTACTGCCGCGCGTAGGGGCTGAAGCTCTCGACGAAGCGCCGCTGCCCCTCCGAGTACAGCGTGTCGAAGGCGAGCGAGCTCTTGCCCGCGCCGGACACGCCAGTGAGCGCCACGAGCTCGCCAGGCCGGAGCTCGAGGTCGACCGACTTCAGTTGGTGCGTGCGGGCGCCGCAGAGGACGATCGGGTGCATCGCTCGTCGCACGGTATCGGACGAAGGCGCCCGGGGCGCCACTGCCATTTGCCGACGCGCGCCCGGCGACCTGACCGCCCGAAGAGAGTCCCGCCGCCGGCCGGCGATCGGGCCCGCAGGCGGGTTGCGGCTTTACGCTCCCCGCCCATCGCGCTAGCCGACTCCGGGGCCGGGAGCCCGAACGCCATGCGCAAATTCACGCTGACCCACGAGATCGCCTGCGACGAGACCACCTTCTGGAAGGTCTTCTTCGACCGCGAGTACAACTATGCGCTCTACCCCGGCGTGCTCGGCTTCGTGGACTTCGAGCTGCAGGAGCAGACGCCCACGAGCTGGCGCCTCAAGGGCACGCCCAAGCCGGCCGTCCCGGCCGTGCTCGCGAAGGCGATCGGCGACCGCTTCGGTTACGTGGAGACGGGCACCTTCGACCCCGACAAGCGCGTGTGGAGCTTCACCATGAAGTTCAACTCGCTCTCCGAGAAGCTCCACGAGGACGGCACGGTGCGGGTCGAGGCCGCCGGCGAGCGCCGGGTCAAGCGCATCGTCGACGTGACCATCGCGGCCAAGGTGTTCGGCGTCGGCGGCCTGCTCGAGAGCACGACCGAGAAGGAGACCCGCGCCGGCTGGGACAAGAGCGGCGCCTTCATGGACCGCTGGGTGAAGGAGCACGCGGCGGGCTGAGCTGCGCTCAGGGTGCGAGCGTGAGGTCGAGCGTGTAGGGGCCGACCGCTGCGACGCCGCCCGTCACGTAGGTGTCGACGACGACGTAGACGTGCCCCGGCTCGACGGCGGCGCTGGCGGTGACGTCGTCGCGCGCGAGGCAGATGCCGTCCTTCAGCGAGGCGAGGATGTGGGGGTCGACGTCCACCGTCGGGCCGTCCGTCACCGTGGCGGCAAGCGTGCCTGCCGCGGGCACGAGCACGTCGTAGACGATCTCCGGCCCGGACTCGTCGACGCCCGGGGCGCAGGCGTAGGCGTCGTAGAGCAGGCTCTCGGAGCCGGTGGTGTCGCCGTCGGCGTGGAACGGCAGCGCGAGGACGCACACGGTGCCCGGCAGGCAGGCCGCAGCCTCGCCGCCGG
>JACRDA010000321.1 GCA_016212965.1 Myxococcales bacterium | reverse complement strand
CCGGCGGCGGGACGGGCGCCCGCGGCTCGGGCAGCGGTGGAGGCATGGGCCGCGGCACCGGCGCGATGGGCCCGCCCACTCCCTTCGCGCGCCCACGCGGCCTCCCCGCGGGTGTCGGTCGTGTCGGGCGCGCCGCCAATGCCGCGGTCCTCGTCGTACGTCCAGTGGCCATGGGTGGACATTCTAACGTGGCAGCTTCCGGCCCCACGAGCCGCAAGCCGACGCACCTCGTGCTCACGGGCTCGAGCTCCGTGGGTCCGTCACGCAAACTCGCCCTTGCAGCGCGCTCACCCTCGGCCTGACGCGTCGGGCGGGCGGACGCGGTTGGTGCCGTCGCACCCCTCTGGCCCGTCGCAAAGGCCACCCAGCTCGCGGCAAGGGGCGACCCGCTGGCCTCGCTCCCATGCGATGTTGACGTCGCTCGCGGCGCAAGGGAGCATCGCGCGATGACGACGACCCTCGAGAGCCTCGGCGTAGGCGTTCAGACGGCGCACCGGTCCGAGACGTTCACGATTGCGGGCGTGAGCACGACGAAGAACTACCAGGTGCTCACGCTGCAGCTGCCCTCCGAGCCCAAGGTGCAGGCGACCTTCTGCCAGGAAGGGCTCGGGAAGAAGATCCTGAAGCTCTTCAAGAAGGAGATCCAGGTCGGCGACGCGGTCTTCGACAAGGCCGTGTACATCACGACCGAGACGCCGGACGCCACCAAGGCGTTCCTCGCCCCCGACGACATCCAGACGACGATTCTCGGCGCCGTGATGTCGGGAGGCCATATCGAGATCCGGGGGCGCGTCATGACGGCGACGATGGTCCGCGCAGACGGCGATGCGACCGACCCGGGCCTCGTGCGCTTCGTTCAGGCGCTCTTGTCGAGCTGAGCGCGGTGCTTCGGCTGGTGGGAGGTGGGCATGCCGCGACTCGGACACTTCGCGCTCGGGGTCGTGCTCGCTTCTGCGCTCGTGTCGTGCGCCGACCAGCGGCAGGAGACGCCGGTCGACGGTGGGCGGGGTCCGGCGTCGGATTCCTCCACTTCGAGCTTGGGCATCTCGCCACCGGCTTCGGCCGCCGGCGCCACGCCAGAGTCGCGGTTGCTCGAGCTTCGCGAGGCCGCGGCGCGCGTCTGCCCGGGCATTGCCGATCCCGCTGCCGGCAACTGCGGCACCGAGAACACCGGCCTCGCGCCCCTCGACGCCGAGAAGCTACTCGCGCTCATCGCTCAGCCGAGGGTCGCTGGCTGGGCGCCGCAGTCACCCCGCGTCATCTCCCAGGGAGACGTGGCTCGACCGGCCGAGCGAAAGCCAGCGACGCGAGCTTGTGGTGCCAAGGTGACCGTGACCTACGTGAGAGACGCGACGTCGGTCGCGATCGTGGCGAGCGACCAGATACGGAGCTGCAGCGGGGCGCCGGGCTCGGGACGCACCGTGGTGGAGCACGAGGCACGCGGGGCAGGGGTCGTGGACGTGGCCGGTCATCCAGCCGCGATGACCGAGAGAGTGCTGGCTGGGGACACGGCGGGCTCTGCGACGCTGAAGATCTGGGTGGCCGACCGGTGTGCGGTCGAGATGCGGATGACTCCATTCTTCGGGGAGGATCCGCTCTGGGAGCTGGCGCGGTCGCTGGATTGGGCCGGCCTCGCGCAGTCGTGCGGCGCGCGCTGACCATCTCATGGCCGCGGCCGAGTGCCGGGGCCGCTCGCGTGCGACCTCGGGACCCTCAGTTGAGCCGCAAGATGCGGCCGACGATCTTGTGGACCCCTTCGGCGCGGGACACGATGCGGTCCGCGTACGTCTCTACCTCGCCGAGCGCGCGGAGCACGAGGCTGGCCGCGCGGCTCGTGATCGTCACCTCCGCGCCGGCGCGGATGGTGACGCGCTCGGCCTCGATCGTGTACGCCTCGGCGACCTCGATCCCCGGCGTCGGCTGCGTGCGCAGGGCTCCGACGACGACCCAGGCGCCGTCCTCGTCACGCTCCGCGAGGACCCGCTCGCCGCGCGCGTGGGCGCCGGCGAGCACGGCCGGGTGGACGGCAGCATCCCGCGCGGCCTCGACGCCGTCCCGTCCGACGGCGAGGCGGATGCGATCGCCGTCGATGCCCTCGATGCGCGCCAGGACGAGCTCGGAACGCGCGGGCGACGGGTGCGGGGTGCGCGCCACGCGCAGCGGCGGCGCCGGCGCCGGCTCGCGCAGGGTGTCGACGGGGCCAAGATGCGGCGCGCGCTTGGGACGGCTCACGGGCTACCTCCAGCTTCGGGGTGGCGACCTCAGGCTACCACGCGCCCGGCGAGGCAAGCAGCGCCGAAACTCGGGTCTATCTCGCCGGCGGGTGCGAGGCGTATCCTCGTCGCCACGATGGATTTCGAGCGTCGTCTCGAGAATCGAACGCCGCTGAGCGTGCGATGCCTCCCGCTCGACGACCGAAGCGGCCGGCCGGTCGTCGTGGTCGTCGCGAAGATGACGTACCTCGTGTCGCCGGTCGGCGCGGCGACGGTCGCCTCGCCCCAGGTCGAGGCTCGCCTCGCCGACGAGATGAACGACGTCGGCGGCGCCCGGCCGAGCATCCGCTATCCGAGCGACGCCGTCGCCGACACACCGGGCACCGACGTCCTCTTCGTGGGCACCGCGTACCCCCCGGAGCAGAGCCGCGGCGTCACCGAGATGGACGTGAGCGTACGCGTCGGGCACCTGCACAAGTCGCTGCGGGTGACGGGCCCACGCACGTTCCAGGTGTCCGTGCTCGGCGCCGTCGCGCCGGGGCCGCCCGCGCCGCTCGCTCCGACGCCGATCGTCTACGAGCTGGCGCGCGGCGGGTACGACGACTCGGACCCCGCGCGGCTCGTGATGGATCCGACGACCTGGTCGGGCACCGGCTTCGCTCGGGCCCCCGAGCTGCTGGTCGGCCTGCGCGCACCGCAGATCGAGTGCGGTCGCGCGGCGCCCGGTGGCCGCTCGACGCCGCCGGCCGGCTTCGGCGTGATCGCGCCCGAGTGGAGCCCGCGGCGCGAGCTGGCCGGCACCTACGACGCGGCCTGGCGGCGCGACCGAGCGCCCTTCCGGCCGCGCGACTTCGACCCGCGCCACCACGCCTGTGCGCACCCCGACCTCCACAGCCCGACCCCGCTCGTCGGAGACGAGCCGGTCGAGGTGCTCGGGGCCACGCCGGAGGGGGTGTGGCGCTTCCGGCTGCCCCGCTACGCGCCGAGCTTCCGCACGACCGAGCTCGCGCACGACCCGACGGCGCGCGGGCTCGCGCGCGTCTCGCTCGAGCACGCGACGCACCTCGACACCTTCCTCGTCGACGGCGACCGCCGCGCCGTCGAGCTCACCTGGCGGGCCAGCATCCCGCTGCCGAAGAAGATCGACAGGCTCGAGTCCATCCGGATCCACGCCGCGCCCGAGCTCCCCGATCCGATGCTGCGGGAGCTCGCGCAGCGCACGGCCTTCGCCTCGTCGGAGCCTTCGCCATGAGCACACGCACCTTCGAGGTCGACCTCCGCATGGGTCTCGCGCAGCCCTACGACGTCGTGTCGCTGCGGGTGACGGAGGGCATCTCGGCGCTCACCCACGCCGTCGTCGAGATCGCCAGCGTCGAGAGCCTCGACCTCGACAAGGTCCTGGCGGAGCCCGCGACGCTCGTCCTGCTCCTCGACCACGTGGAGGTGCGCCGCTTCACGCTCCGCGTGGGCAAGGTCGGCTTCATCGCGGAGAAGCGCGGCACGCTCCGGTATCGCGTCGAGCTCCGCGCCCACCCATGGCTGCTCCGGTTCACGAACGACACCCGCAAGTTCCGGCACAAGACGGTCGAGGAGATCGTGGCCGAGGTCCTCGGCGCGTGCGGCGTGCCCTTCCGGTGGGAGACGTCGCGCCCGACCGCGAAGCGCAACTACTGCGTGCAGTACCACGAGACGAACCTCGCCTTCGTGAGCCGCCTGCTCGAGTTCGAGGGCATCTACTACACGGACGATCCGGACGGCGTGATGGTCTTCGGGGACAGCTCGGCCGCGGCGCCCGCCGTCCCCGGGACGACGCACTTCGAGCTCATCGAGGCCGCCGGCGCGCTCGACCACGACGCGCCCGGCATCCACTCCATCCGACGCGGCGCGAAGATCTGCTCGGGCACCGCGACCGTCAACGACTTCGACTGGAAGAAGCCGCGCCAGAAGCTGCTCGCGTCGCAGTCGGCCGAGCGCGACGCGTACCTGGAGATCTACCACTACCCGAGCGGGTACCGCGACCCGAGCGAGGGGCGGCGCCTCGCGGCGCTCCGGCTCGAGGCTCTGCGCGCGCCGGCGCGCTACGTCGAGGGGGCGGGCACGGTGCCGGGCTTCGCGCCGGCGCACTGGTTCGCGTTCGGCGCCGGCGCGGGCGCCGCGTTCGCCGACGAGTACCTCCTCGTCGAGGTCGTCCACGAGCACGACAACCCGTCCTTCGAGGACGCGCCCACCGACGGGGACCCGAGCAAGATCTACCGCAACCGCTTCCGCGCGATCCCGCGCAGCGTCCCCTTCCGGCCGGCGCTCGCCACGCCCGAGCCCACGATCGCCGGCTACCACACGGCGCTGGTGCGCGGGCCCGCGGGCTCCGAGATCCACACCGACGCCTACGGTCGCTTCAAGGCCGAGTTCCATTGGGACCGCGAGGCGACGGGGAGCGACGCGGACTCGCGCTGGCTGCGCATGCTGCAGGAGTCGGCGTCGTCGATGTTCCTGGCCCGCGTCGGTTGGGAGGTGAACGTCGCCTACATCGACGGCGATCCGGACCGGCCCATCGGGCTCGCGCGCAACATCAACGGCGTGATGCGCCCGGCCTACGCCCTGCCCGCCCACAAGAACCAGATGACCATCCGCACGCCGTCGTCCCCCGCGACGGGCGGGTACAACGAGATCCACCTCGACGACTCGGCGGGCGCCATGACCTTCGACGTGCAAGCCGAGCGCGACCTCATCGGCGCCGTGCGCCACGACCGCTCGGAGACCATCGGGGCGAACGAGACGCACGCCGTCGGCGTGACCCTGCAGCACGACGTGGAGCGCGATCAGCGCTTGACGGTCGGTGCGAACGCCACGACGACCTGCGGGGGCTCCTACCAGCTCACGGTCGGCAAGAACCGAAAGCGCAAGATCGGGGGCAGCGAGAAGGTCGACGTCTCGAAGAGCATGAACGTCGGGGTCTCGGGCGACGACGCCGAGAAGGTCGGCAGCGTGCGGCTCTCGATCGTGGGGAGCATCGGCGCGCCGAGCCCCGTCGCCATGGCCAAGAACGCGCTGAAGAGCGCGCTGCCCACGCCGGCGTCGGCCGCCCGAGCGGTCGCGGGCGGCGCGCTCGCGGGTGCGAAGGGCGGCCTCGGGGGTGGCGGGGGCCTCGCGGGCGCGGCCGCGGGCGCGAAGGGCGGCGCAGAGGCCGGGCTCCGGGGCATGATCCCGAGCCCGCAGGGCATGCTGGCGAGCGCGACGGGGGGCCTGTCCGAGGGCGTGTCGCTCGGCGCGCTCCTCGGCCTCGCCTGCCAGGGCGGCATCGATCGCCAGGGCGCGTCGCGCATGACGCGCATGGTGGGCGGCGCCTACGTGGCGGCGGCGCTCGGGACGATCAACGTGTCGGCTCATGGCGGCTACGCGGAGGTGGTCGGCGGCGCGAAGCTCACGGTCGCGGCGACCGGGAGCATCCACCAGTCGGTCGGCGGCCCGCTCGCGCTCACCGTCGGCGGCGCCATCCTGCGCAAGGCGACCGGCTCGATGAGCTACTCGGCCAAGGCGACGTCGATCCGGGTCGGAGGAGCGACGCGCTACGGCTCGGCCGAGGCGTTGCGCGTGATGTGCGACGGCACCATCACCATCCAGGCGGCGAGCGAGCTCGCGCTCAAATCGGGCGATCTCGAGCTCAAGCTCACCCCGAGCGAGACCACGATGAAGGGCAAGCTCGAGCTCACGTCGAACGAGAAGATCACGGTCACCGGCGGCAAGGACAACGTCACCACCTGAGGGCGCCATGGCCACCGAACGCACCTTCGAGCACGTGACGTTCCAGATCGACGGACAATCCCACGAGGTGGTCAGCCTCGCGGGAGAGGAGGGGCTCTCGACCCTGTTCCGCTTCGAGGTCGAGTGCGCGGGCGGGCCCGTGCCCGCCGATCCCGCGGCGCTCCTCGGCGCGCCCGCGGCCATCACGCTCCACGACGGGCGCGGCACCGCTCGCACCGTCCACGGGATCGTCGCCGAGGCCTCGGCCCGCGGGCAGGACGACGGTCACAGCGCCCTCGTCGTCGTCGTGCGCCCCGCCGCCTACAAGCTCACGCTCGGCCGCGACTCGAGGCCCTTCCAGGCGTCGGACGTCGTCGCGATCGTGACGGAGGTCGTGGCCGCGGCGTCGTGCCCGACGAGGTGGGAGACGAACGCGTCCTACCCGAAACGCGCCTACACCGTGCAGTACCGCGAGGACGACTGGTCGTTCGTCTCGCGCCTCCTCGAGGAGGAGGGCATCTACTACTGGTTCGACCACCAGGGCGGCGCCTCGACGCTCGTGTTCGGCGACACCTCGATCGCCGCCCCGGACCTCCCCGGCGGCGCGCACATCCGGTTCGCGAAGGAGAGCGGCCTGCACGCCGACGCCGAGCTCATCGAGGAGCTCGGCACGACGACGCAGGTGACCTCGGGCAAGTTCACGGTCGGCTCCTTCGACCCGCACAAGCCGCTGTTGAAGGTGACGGCGACGACCGGCCAGGGGCCGTTCGAGATCTACCGCGCACCCGGTGGCGGCCCCGAGAGCCCGTCGGTCTGCGCCGCGCGCGCGCGGACGCTCTCCGAGATGGCGGGCACGGCGCGGAGCAGCGTCGCGGGCCTCACCTCGAGCGTGCGCGTCGTGCCGGGGATGGCGCTCGAGGTCACCGACCACCCCACGGAGAGGCTCGACCGCAAGTACCTCGTCACCTCCGCCTCGTACCGCGTCGTACAGAGGCGCCGCGCCGGCGCGGGAGACGGGCCCCCGTACGCGTGCCGCTTCACCGCCATCCCCCACGCGACGCCCTACCGCGCGCCCGAGGTCACGCCCCGCGCCGCGCAGCCGGGAGCGCAGAGCGGCGTCGTCGTCGGCATGCCCGGGATGGAGATCCACACCGATGCGCTGGCGCGCGTGCGCGTGCAGCAGCACTGGGACCGCGTCGGCACGCGCGACCACACCTCCGGCAAGTGGATGCGCGTCGCGCAGCGCGGCTCGGCCGAGTCGATGCTCTTCCCGCGCATCGGCTGGACCGTGCTCACCTTCAACGAGGAGGGCGCCGTCGACGCGCCCAGCGTGTTCAACCGCATCCCCGACGCGGAGCACCCGCCACCCTACCCGCTGCCCGCGGGCAAGACCCGGCTCGTCATCAAGACGGCGACCACGCCGGGCGGCGGTTCGCACAACGAGATCCGCTTCGAGGATCTCAAGGGTGCCGAGGAGATGCTCCTCCAAGCGTCGCGGGACATGAACGTGCTCGTGAAGAACCTGAAGACGGAGTTCGTCGAGCGCGATCAGAGCCGCGTCGTCGGCCAGAGCCAGTTCGTCACGGTCGGCAACCGCATGCTCGAGACCGTGCGCAACGATCAGACCATCGCGATCGGCGCGAAGGAGACGATCACGGCGAAGAGCGGTGCGGCGCGGACGGTCAACCTGAACGAGACCGAGACCGTCGGCGGCTCGCGTACCCTGAAGGTCGGCGGCTCGCACACGCTCTCCGCCGCGAAGACGCGCTCGCTCGCGGTCGGCACGGCGCTGCTCGACGTGACGCTCGGCAACGTGAGCGCGACCGCCGGCCTCGCGACCACCCTGGTCGGCGGCGCGGCCCTGAAGCTGTCGGGCGCGAGCATCGCGGAGGACGCTGGCCAAGCCGCGCTGCAGCTCGTGGGCGGCGCGAAGCTCGAGCTCGCCAAGAAGAGCCGGAACACCGACGTGAAGCAGGGCCTCACCGAGACGGTCGGGGGCGTCATGTCGCTCGACACCGCCGACGCGTACGTCGACAACGCCGAGACCAGGTGGGAGCTCACCGCGGGCGCGTCGATCCGGGCCGAGGCCCCGAGCGTGTGGATCGAGGCCAAGGACAAGATCGAGCTCTCGTGCGGCGCGAGCGTCGTCACGATCCGCCCCGACAGCGTGGAGATCAAGGCCGCGAAGTTCGACCTGTCGAGCTGCCCCGAGATGGTGCTCGACACCAAGCTCGTGGAGCACAACTGAGCCTGCGGCGCCGGAGCAGCCATGACCCAGGATCCCCTTCGCTATTGGGTAGAAGTCGCCGGCGGGCTCTTCGAGGTGCGCGACGTCCGCGGCTTCGAGGCGCTGTCGCAGCCGTTCCGCTTCGAGCTCGGGGTCCCGCTCCCGCGCGGCGCGGAGCCGCCGGACCCCGACCTCGTGGTGGGGACGCGCGCCTCGCTCCGCATGGAGCGGGCCGGCCAGGTGCGGAGCGTCGACGGCATCGTCACCGACTTCGGGGTCGGCGCGACGGCGCGCGGCGCGGCGGAGCTCGCGCTCGTGCTCGAGCCGTGCTTCGCGCTCACGCGGCTGCGGCGCGACCTGCGCATCTTCCGGAACCGGTCCGTGCCGGAGATCGTCGTCGAGGTGCTCGCGGGCCACGGCATCGCGCCCGAGCTGCGGCTGCGCGGTGCCTACGCGCAGCGCCCGTACTGCGTCCAGTTCCGCGAGACCGACCAGGACTTCGTCCATCGGCTGCTCGAGGACGAGGGCATCTTCTACTTCTTCCTCGAGGGCGATCTCATGGTCCTCGGCGACGCCGCGGCGGCCTACGACGCCATCGCGGGCATCCCGGCCATCCCGTTCCGCCCGGCGTCCGGGGAGGATCGCCACGACGACGCGGTGCTGGCGCTGGGGCGACGTGCGCGCCTGGCCGCCGGCAAGGTCACGCTCCGCGACTTCAACCCCGCGCACCCGAGCCTCGACATGGACGCGAGCGCCCCCGCCGCCCCCCACGGCAGCGGTCCCGAGCTCTACGACTTCCCCGGCGAGTACGAGCAGCCGGCCGAGGGGTTGCACAGGGCCCGGCTGTGGGGCGAGGCCATCCGCTGCGCCGCCGGCGCCTTCGAGGGCACGAGCTCGTCGGGACGGCTGTTCCCGGGCGGGACCTTCGACCTCTACGACGCACCGCCGGGCGTCGCGGACGCGAAGTACGTGATCACGCGCGTCGACCACGCGTGGCACCGCGCCGAGACCGGCTTTTCCCTCGCTTTCCAGGCGCTCGATGCCACGGTCGACTTCCGCCCGCCGCGCGTCACCCCCGCGCCGACCAGCCTGAACCCGGTCACGGGGATCGTCACGGGACCCCCCGGCGACGACGACATCTACACCGACTCCGTCGGCCGCGTGAAGGTCCACTTCCACTGGGACCGCCGGCTCCCGTACGACGACGACTGCTCGCATTGGGTGCCCGTCCTGCAGGACAACACGGGGCAGTCGCTGTCCATCCCGCGCATCGGCTGGGAGGTGCTGGTCCACTTCCTCGAGGGCGACCCGGACCGGCCGGTCGTGCTCGGCCGCGTCTTCAACGCGGGCGACCGCTTCCACCAGCCGCTGCCCGAGAACAAGACGCAATCGATGTTGAAGTCGCTCTCGAGCCCGCGCGAGAAGGCGCGCGACGCGTCGGGCACCAACGAGATCCTGTTCGAGGACCTCGCCGGGCGCGAGTACGTCCAGATCTACGCCGAGCGGGACCAGCGCATCGTCGTCGGCCACGACAAGACGGAGCGGGTCCTGTCGAACGAGACCTCCATCGTCAAGCGCGACGAGTCGATCGCCATCGGGGCCGATCTCGTTCACGGCGTCGCCGCGAGCGTGGTGCAGACGACCAACGGCAACCAGTCCATCTCCGTCGGCGCCGCGCACGAGCGCACCGTCACGGGCGCCGAGGCCGCGAACATCGGCAAGAACCACGCGCTCTCCGTCGCCGGCCGGCACACGCGCCGGATTGCCGGCACCGACGTCGCGGCCGCCAAGGTGCTGACCGAGAAGGTCGGCGGCGTCATCCTCGAGGCGTCGTTGAAGGGCAACCTCTGGTCGGCAGGCAAGGCCGGCGCGCTCGTCGTGGGTGGCGCGATCGTGGAGGTGGCCAAGAACGACAAGAGCGAGCTCGCCGGCCGGCTGCGCCGCGAGACCGTGGGCGGCCTCCTGTTCGTGCGCGCGCGCGAGCGCGTCGAGACGCGCGCCAACGAGAAGCGGACCACCAACGTGGGTGGGTCCTTGAGGGTGTCGGCGGCCAAGGAGTTCTTGCTCGCGGCCCAGCAGCAGGTCGCCATGACGGCGCCGACCGTCGTGCTCGACGGCAAGAAGGAGGTCACGCTGAAGGTTGGCGAGTCCCGCATCGTGATGAAGGACGGAACCATCTCCATCACGACCAAGAGCCAGATCACGCTCGCGGTGTCGGGCGAGAACAACCAGGGCGCGGGCAAGTCGACGCAGATCTGAGCGAGACGCCGATGGCCTACACGAACTACTACTTCATGGTCCACCAGGGGCCGGACTCGGCGGTGCGCGCGTCGCTCAACGACGTGCCGTTCTACCGCTTCGACGATCCGGTCGCCGCGACGCGGACCGGCCCGGCCATCCACCTGCTCAAGCCGGGGACGAACGTGCTGTCGATCGAGATCGACCGCGCGCCCGCCTACAGCCAGGTGTTCGTGGAGCTGTCGGTGGACTGCGACCACGAGCGTGCCGCCGTCTACCGCGAGTGGCCGAAGCTGTGCGAGGAGCTGCCCGCCCGGGAGCGGCACCTGCCGCTCCGCTACTCGACGACCTTCGAGCCCGAGGGCGAGCTCTTCCTGCCGGCATACCTCGACGCGCCGCCACAGGAGTTCGACCGCCAAGGGACGCCCGAGCTACGCGAGGCCGTGCGCGCCGTGCACGCGGCGATCGCCGGCAAGGACGTGGGCGAGTACACGCGCCGGCTGGAGCTCAAGGTCGACGAGCATCGCCGCGCCTACGCGCACTGGGACGATTTGCACGACGCGCTCGCGACGGACGAGCTCGCCGGCTTCTTCGGCGAGGAGCTCCTGGTCCGCCCGCTCGAGCTCGACCGGCTCTGCTTCGACGCCCGCGCGGGCGGACGCGTCGCGCACGTGACCCACCTGGACGGCGGGTACGTGATCGAGGCCGTGTCGATCACCAAGGGCGAGCTCGACAAGCGCATCCGGACCGATCTGACGCTGACCTGGCACGCCGGCGCCTGGCGGGTGTTCCGGTAGCACCACGGAGTCACGACCATGGCCGACACGACTGGCAACCAGAACCTGGCGATCGCCACCAACGGGACCTCCCACGTCCCGACGGCGACCTCCCCGGACGCGTGCTGGCTCGCCGACAAGAAGACCGTCGTCCCGTTCCCCAACTACGTCGCCACGAAGGGCAACGTGCACGGCGGCACCACCAAGACCTTCATCGCGAACCAGACGGTGTGGATCGCGCCCGCGACCATCGGCCCGCCCTCCAACCCGGCACACGCCGGCGTCGGCAAGGGCGTGGCGAGCGGCACCTACCGCGAGGTGGCGAAGGCGACCTCGTGGTCCAAGGACGTCAAGATGGAGGGGGAGTTCGTGGTCCGCACGGGCGACGCGACCACCCAGAACAAGGGCAACACCACCGGCAAGGTGCTCGGGTCGCCGCTCGAAGCCGAGGCCGACGCGGCGGCACGGCTCAAGAAGCTCATGTGCACCATCGTGTCGCTCGCCGGCGTGTGCAAGCACCAGGGCCGCAAGCTCGGGCCGCCCCCGGGCTCTCCGGGCGGCGAGCCGAGCTACCTCGAGGTGCTCGGCGGGGACGAGGTCGAGCTCACGGCGGTGCGCAAGGACGTGCACCAGAGCCCCGAGGCGCCGGGCCGCTGCACGCAGGCCATCCACACGGTCTGGGTCGCCACGCGCTCCGCGTCGGGCGAGGAGGCGCAGCAGAAGAAGGAGGTGGCCAAGGACGCGTTCAAGGTCGGCGGCGCGCTCACCGAGATCAAGGGCTTCGGCGCGGGGGGTCTCGGCGCGAGCGCGACGGAGAGCTCGGTCGAGCACGGCAAGCTCAAGGTGTCGGAGAAGAGCGTCGGCGACTTCACGCAGCGCTCGGAAGGTGAAGCCAACTCCTACAAGAAGTTCGACGCACCGAACCGCGCCGGCGGCTCCGACAAGCGCTTCGGCGCGGGCGGCGGGCGCTCGATCCAGACGGGCCTGCCGGTCGGGCCTCTCAAGCCCTTCGGCGGCAACAACAACGACCTCCTCACGGCCGCGCGCCTGTGGCGCGCGCTGCTCGATCCCCCGACGATCACGGTCGCGGCATCGGCCTGCTCGGGCAGCAAGACGGCCGTCCTCCGGGTCTTCCCCTACGGGCCGTTCAAGCTCGACCTCTTCAGCGACAAGATCAAGGAGGTCGTCGACAAGATCAAGCGCGCCGCCGACGTCGGAGAGAAGCTCGGCGACGCCTTCGGTCAGCCGGTGAAGATCCGCTTCCTCGAGGGCCCGGCCATCACGTTTTCCATCGAGTACAAGGAGCTCACCAAGGACTTCACCACCAAGGACGGCAGGGCGCTCTCGCGGGTCCAGGTCCGCCGCAACTGGAAGATCGAGGCCAAGTTCGAGTGCCTCGTCGCCGCCTCGCTGAAGTTCACGATGCCGCTCGCGAACTTCCTCGGCGTGGTCGGCGCCGCCGCGGGCAAGATCCTCAAGGCCATGGGCCTCGAGGGCAACGTCTTCATGAAGCTCACCTTGGAGCTCAACCCCGCGGGGAACCTCCAGTGGAACGAGTACGACGAGTGGACGGCCGAGCTCAAGGCGGAGGTCGTCTTCACGTTCGCCGCGGGCCTCGAGATCCTCGCGAAGATCGCCGAGGTGACCGTGTACGGCTACAGCAAGTGCACCGTCGAGTTCTCGGACCCGCGCGTGGAGCGGGGCTACCTCTTCGGTTGCACGGTCAAGGGTGGCGTGCAGTTCGGCGTGAAGGGGGCGGCGCGCGTCAACCTCTGGGCCTTCGAGACGTCGAAGGACTTCGACTGGAAGCCCGAGTGGGCCAAGTGGCCGAAGGATCCGGGTCCCGGCTTCTTCCTTCCGCTCGTGCCGGAGCCCGTCTAGACTCGACGGCCTCGGTGCGCTTCCTCGTCGTCCAGCCGCCCTTTCGCGACGGAGACGACGGGCCGCTCTCGGCTCGTCCGCTCGGGGTCGGCGCGCTGCGCTGGCGAGCGCCGGACCCCTGCCTCACGATCGTCGCGAAGGCGGCGTTCTCGTACGCGACCGGACGCCTCGCGCCGGCGAGCCGCCATCCGCTGCCTTGCGCCGAGGTGACGTGCGACGCGCCGGGTCGTGAGGCCGAGCTCCGCTACCCGTCGGACTTCGTGCCCTTCAAGCCGGTCGTGGACGTGCTGCTCACGGGGCACGCGTTCGCCGCGGGCGGCCCGGCGCTGCGGATCGACGCGCGCGTCGCGCTCGGCTCGGTGGCGCGGCGCTTCGCGCTCCTCGCGAGCAAGCCGGCCGCCGCGATCCCGCTCGGCGCGCGCCACGTGCACGACCTCGACGGCACGACGCCCGCCGTGCCCGTCGGACCCCTGCCGCAGGGAGCGGTGCCGCCCCCGGGTGCGGCGCACCCGGAGGCGTTCGACTACGCGGCGTACTGCTCGGCGGCCCTGCCGCAGCGGTCGGAGCCGTTCGGGCGCGGCGCTCGGCTCGAGCTCGCGGGGCTCTCGCCGCGGGGCAGCCTCGTGCTCGGCCTGCCGGAGCTCGCGCCGCGCGTCCTCGTCCGGTGGACGGGCGTGGGCGACGAGGAGGTCGCGATGAACTGCGACACGGTCTGGGTCGACACCGATGACGAGACCGTGGTGCTCGTCTGGCGCGGCAGCGTCGACCACCCGCGGGACCTCTGCGTCGACGAGCTCGTGGTCGCGCTCGAGCGCCTCGACGACGACTGGTCCTGGGACGCGATCACGCGCAACGCGCTGCGCGGGACGTTCGCGTTCGCGGTCGAGCCCGACCACCCGGACCCGGCGCCCGAGCCCGGCACGGACGAGGTCGAGCGGCTGCAGGCCGCCAGGTACCAGGCGCACGGAGCGATGCTCGGCGCGGAACCCGCGCGGTCGCTCGAGGACTACGCGCTCGTCTCCGCCGAGCTCGCCGAGCAGCGCGAGCCGCGCGCCGACACGCTCCGGCGCCATGGGCTCGACGAGGACGGCTGGCTCGTGGAGGAGCGAGGTTGGCTGGAGGCGATGGCCGATCACGCGCTCCGTGGCGACGGGACGCTCGCCGCGCGCTACGGCGAGCTCTTCGTCGCGGCCCAGGATCGCCTGGGCGCGCCCGGCGAGGACGCGCGCACCGTCGCCGAGTACGCCAACCTCGCGGCCGCGCTCGAGGTCGCGGACGACCTCGCCAAGGCTCTCGAGCGGCACGAGCTCACGCTGGCGAGCTGGATGCGTCTCGAGCGGCGCTTCCTGCGCGCGTTCGAGGCCGATCCGGCGCTCGAGTCCGAGTTCCAGCGCGAGCTCGCGGCCGCGCGGGGGCGTCACGGCGGCGAGCCGGGCGGCGAGCCCCGAGACGAGGACGGTGGCTCGTGAGCCCGCCTCTGGACCAGGCCTGCCCGGTGATCGTACGCGTCGGCGCGGCGTGCCCGCTCGGCCTGACGAGCCTCGAGACGGCCATGTGCGTGCGCGCCTCCAAGCTCGAGCCGCGCCCGACGGCCTTCATCGACAAGCGGGGACGCACGGTCGGCGCCAGCCACGCGCGCTGGCTCGCCGCGGAGCTCGCGGGCTTCGACCGGCTCGTGGCACTCGGCGCGCGCGCCCTCGGCGAGGCCGCGGGCGATCTCACCGAGCCTGCGCCGCTCGTGCTCGCCCTGCCCGAAGCCCCGCGTCCCGACGACGAGGGCCGCTTCGGGCCCGAGCTCGTGGCGGCACTCGCGTCCGCGAGCGGCGCGCGCCTCGACCTCGAACGCTCGGCCGTCGTGCGCGCGGGCAGCGCCGGGCTCGCGGTCGCGCTCGCCTCGGCGACGGCGCTGCTCGCGTCGGGTGCTCCGGCCGTCCTCGTCGGCGGGCTCGACAGCTACCTCCACCCGGACGTGATCCGAGGGCTCGACGAGGAGTGCCGCCTGCACGCCGAGGGCACCGACGACGGCATCGTCCCGAGCGAAGGCGCCGGCTTCGCGCTCCTGGCCCCCGCGCCGAGCTCGGGGCGCGTCGCGCGCGTGGCGCACGCGGGAGCGATCGCCACCCTCGCGCACGTCGCGACGGCGACCGAGCCGCCCGCCGGCGCCGACGAGGCCGACCTCGCCGTGGGGATGACCCGAGCGCTGCACGAGGCGCTCGGCACGCGAGCGCACCGAGGACCCGTCGGCTGGATCCTCTCCGACGTGAACGGCGAGCACCATCGCGTCCGGGAGTGGTCCACGGCGGAGATCCGCTGCGGCGAGCTGCTCGCATCCGCCCGGCACGACCGGCTCACGGGCGAGCTCGGGGACGTCGGCGCGGCGGCCGGCGCGCTCCTGCTCGCCATCGCCTGCACCTACCTGCGCGTCGGCTGCGCACCCGCGCGCTCGGCCCTCGTCGTGCTGTCCTCGGAAGGGCCGGCGCGCGGCGTCTTCGTCGTGGAGGCGGCCTCGTGAGCGCCGAGCCCGAGGTGCCGCTCCGCAGGGACGCCGCCGACCTCGTCAGCGTGCTCGAGCGCGTGCTCCTCGACCTGAGCGAGCTCTCCGCGACCACGACCACGGACCTGGCGCCGGTCGCGACGGCGCTCCGGGGCGCCAGCGCGGCGATCGGCCGCGCGGCCGAGCTCGACGTGGAGCACGCGGCCTACTTCGAGGTCGTCGACGAGATCATCCTGCGCCTCGCCGAGAGCGCCGACGGCCTGCGGCCCTTCGCGGCAGAGCCCGCGGGGCGGCGCGCGATCCAGGAGCTCGCTGCGGTCGCCGACGCCGTGCGCCGCGGTCGGGAAGTCGCGCTCGAGCTGCTCGTCGCGCGCCAGGACCGGCTGCTGCGGGGCCCCGCGCCGACGCGCGACGCGCCGGCGCCACCGCCGTTCCGCGCGAGCCTGGGCCCGCCCGCGCTCCACCGGCTCGCCCACGCGAGCGTCGAGCTCGAGGTGGATCTCTCGGCCCCGGCCGAGGAGCCGAGCGACGACGGCGACCCCGCGACCCAGCGCGTCGCGGACCATTACGCCGCGCTCGCGCGCGACTGCCTCACGGACATCGCCTCGCTCGGCAGCCTCCGCCGCCCCCTGCCCGAGCAGATCTGGAGCGACTCCGCACGCTTCGAGGAACGGCTCCTCGCGAACCTCGACGCGCTGCTCTCCCTCGGCCGCGAGGCTCCGTCGCCCGGCGGAGTCCGAGCCGCGTCCTACGACGTGTGGCGCGACGTCCGGCGCTTCCATCGCGAGGTGAGCTTCCCCGATCCGGGTCGGGCGTTCGCGCTCGCGTTCACGCTGTCGTGCGTCGACGCCGAGGCCACCGCGCGGTTCGCCACGCTCGCGCTCCGGCAGGCACCACCCGAGACCCACGCGGCCTTCGCCGACGCGTTCGCGCTCGGCTCGAGCCGGCTCATCGGGCCCGCCCTCGGGCGGCTGCTCGGTGACGCCGAGCCCCCGCTCGCGGTGCTGGTGCTCGACGCGCTGCGCCGCCGCCGCGAGGCGACCTTCGCGGTGAGCGCGACCTACCTCGGCCATCCCGACGAGCGCGTGGCCGCGGCGGCCGCGCGCTGCCTCTCGGTCGTCGAGCAGCGCGGGCCCGCGGCCAGGCTCCTCGGGCGGTCGCTCGAGCACCCGCCGGGGGACACGCTCGCCACCGCGGCCGCCGAGAGCCTGCTCGCGCTCGGCGATCCCGCGGGTCTCGTGTTC
This sequence comes from Myxococcales bacterium, assembly GCA_016212965.1. Taxonomy (GTDB): domain Bacteria; phylum Myxococcota_A; class Polyangia; order Polyangiales; family Polyangiaceae; genus JACRDA01. The sequence continues at coordinate 29,898 of JACRDA010000321.1, read as the reverse complement.
GTCCGGCAGCGGCTCGCCGAGCGCGGCTCCGGCCTCGCCGAGGCCGACCGGCTCGCCTATGTCCGGCTGCTGTCGCTCGCCGGCAACGCGCGCGACGTCGATCTCCTCCTTCGCTCGCTCGGGCAGGCGCCGGCCGACGCGACCGCCGCTGGCTGGTTCGGACACAAGGACCTCTGCCCGTGGCTGGTGGCGAGCCTCGCGGCGGCCAACGAGGTGCGCGCGTCGACGGGGCCCGTCGCGCTCGCCTTCGAGCAAGCGGCCGCCCACGCCCTCTTCCGGATCACCGGCGCGCCGCTCGAGGACCGTCCCGACCTCGGGCTCGAGCGCCCACCCGGTAGCCCCGCCATCGAAGCGCGGGCGTGGCACGCCTTCTGGGCAGCCGCCGAGCCGCACTTCGAGCGTGACCGCAAGTACCGCTTCGGGCACCCGTACGGACCCGGGCTCACCGTCGAGGAGCTCGCCGGTCCGTCGCTTCCGGGCGTGCGCGCGGACGCGGCCCTCGAGCTCGCCGTCGTCACGGGCGGCGCCCTCGGAATCGACACCACCGACTGGGTCGCGCGACAGCGCACGGCGCTCGCCGAGGCGCGCGCCACGGCGCCCGGGCTCGGCTGGGTCGCCGGCTCGTTCCCCGCCCCCCGCTAGCTCTTGCGCATCCGCTCCGCGAGCTCGAGGGCGAGGGAGCTCTCCCCTTCCAGCGCTTCGCGCGTCAGCGCCTCGTCCCACAGGCGCTCCTGTTCGAGCCACGCGAGGCTGCTCAGGCCCGCGTCTTCGAGCACCCGATCCTTGGCGCGCGGACTCGACCAGATGGCTCGCTTGATGGCGGCGTAGCGCTCGATGTCGAGGCGCTCGGGTCGCGGGCGCGAGGCGCTCGTGACCGCCGGCACCGCGGGCACCGCGCGCGCGAGCTCCCGGAGCGGGGTCTCGGGTGCCGGCGCTCGAGGCGCCTCGGGCTGCGACGGCGGCGCCTCGAGCCCAGGCTGGCTGGGGACCGCCGCGAACGGGACGGCCGGTCGCCGGAGGCTGGCGACGTCGAGCACGCCGGTCTCCTCCTTGGTGCTCGAAGGCGGTGGCGGTCGGACCGTCGGGTGGTCGTCGGCGTCCTCCTCGTCGCCCGCACTGCGCACCGGCTCGGGCGCGAAGGGCACGGCGCGGCGTGCGACCGCGGCGGCTGCCGCCGCCTCCGCTCGGCTCAGCACGCGCGTATGGGGCGTCCGCGCGCCGTCGTCATCCTCGTCCGGAGCGGCCGGCGAGACGGGCAGAGCTCGCGGCGCCGCCGCGTCGGGCGGGAAGGGCACGGCCCGGCGCGCGACCGCCACGGCGGCCGCCGCCTCGGCTCCGCTCAGCACGCGCGTATGGGGCGTCCGCGCGCCGTCCTCGTCCGGATCGGCCGGGGAGACCGGCGTGCCTCGCAGCGCGAACGGCAGCGCTCGCGCCACCAACCGGGCGACCTCGTCCTTGCCGAGCTTGCGGGTCTCGTTCGGCCTTGCCCCCACCCCAGCCTCGTCGTCGTCGTCGTCGACCCTGTCCCGCCGCCGCCCGGAGTCGACGACCCACGCGAGCAGTTGCTCCGGCCGCGTGCCGACGCCGGCGAGGATCCGGAGCGCGCGCAGCTCGACGCGGTCCCCGAGCGGCTCGTGGCCGCGCCACGTCAGGGTGCACGACAGCCGGTCGGCATCGATCTGGAGGGTGTCGAGGACCAGCGTGAGCGGCCTCGTGCCTCCGTCGCTGCAGAGCAGGGCGGCGCCGCGCTCCTCCGGGAGCTGCGTCGTGAGGGTCGGCCACCTGCGCGACACGCCCGCGAGCGTGACGAGCTCGTGGCCGGCGAGGTGTGCGATCCGCTGCGACGTCGGAGCGGCCTGGTAGAACTCCCACGCGAAACCGACGGGCACGTCGAGCTCGGTGCCGGTGACGCGCTCCGGGTCGCAAGCGCCGAGCAGGGCGCCGCGCGCGGCCGAGTGGCGCGAGATCGGGCCCATGCCGGCGATCGGGACCGAGACGGCGCCGCCGCCGGCGCGGGGCGGCGCCTCGACGTCGCGCCGCACGTCGAGCAGAGGTGCCCCATCCCGGACGATCGCCAGGCGAACCGTGGTCGCGATGTACCCCGCCGGCACCGGCGCCTGGCCCACGAGCGTGACGTCCGTCTGCTGGAGGTACGGCGCGAGGTCGCCGGCCGTCTGGAGCCCGACGCGGGACGGTGGCTCCTGCTCGTCGCGCAGGATGGGCTCGGGTGGGACGAGCATCATGCGAGCGCCTGCGACGAGCGAGAACGTCGCCTTCACGATCGCCGTGACGAACCGCTCGCCCTTCCAGCGCCAGACGACCGTCGCCGCCACCGCGCCGGGAAGCGCAGTGACCGCCACCGGATCGTCCCAGCGAGCCACGTATCGAGAGATAACAAGGAACGCGCCCGCCGTCACGGGCGCGGCCTCGCGAGCGATCGAGCTCGCGCCGCTGCGGGCCCGTCGATCGGCTTCGCCGCGGGGGAGCGGGAGCGTGAGCGGGGGCGGGCGCGGGCGCGTGAGCGGGGGCGTGTGCGGGCGCGTGAGCGGGGCCGGGTGCGGGAGCGGGTGCGGGCGCGTGAGCGGGGGCGGGGGCGTGGGTGGGTGCGGGAGCGGGTGCGGGCGCGTGAGCGGGGGCGGGTGCCGTTCATGCTACGGTGGACGCCATGAGCGCCTCAGGTAGCGGGACCTCGGCGCCGAGCTGGGGTGCGGGACGGCTGCCTGCCGAGCAGGAGCGGCGCTTCGTCGAGGGCGTCGAGGACTGCGGGAGGTTCTTCATGGGTGCTGCGGAGGCGCAGAGGGCGCTCTACCGCCGGGTGGCGATTCTGGAGGCCGAAGGGCTGCCCCACGCCGTCATCGGTGCGCTGGCGCTGAACGAGTACGGCCACCGGCGGGTCACGGCTTCGGTCGAGGCGAAGGGGGGGTCGGTGGAATGAGATACATCATCGCGCTGGTTTTCTGCGTCTTCATGGGGATGATGGGCATTTCCATCGGCCTGGGCACCGCGGTGCCGTCGATCAACCTCGTCGCCAAGCCCCTCGTCTGCCCGGACGGCGAGATGGAGGCCGCGACGAGCTCCCGAAAGGGAACCGGGCGCAACAGGAACGCGACCTACACGTCGGCGAGCTGGACCTGCGAGGACGCGGCGGGCAACGCCAAGCCGATCAGCAGCTTCACCATCGCGCTCATCGCCGGGCCCTTCTATGGAGTGCTGATGTTCCTGCCCATCGCGTTGCTCATGGCGCTGGCCAAGCGGGGCCGAGCCGCGCGGGCTTCGCACGGGATGCCCGGGCCGGGATTCGGACAGGGACCGGGAGCGGGATTCGGACAGGGACAGGGATACGGGCAGGGACAGGGATACGGGCCGGGACAGGGATACGGGCAGGGACAGGGACAGGGACAGGGACCGCCGCGCGCGTTCTGAAGGACTCGACGGAGAGATGACAAGGACCGCGGCCGCCGTCACGGGCGCGGCGTCGCGAGCGATCGAGCTCGCGCCGCTACGGGCCCGTCGATCGGGGCTTTGCAGCGCGCGAGCGGGGGCGGGGGCGGGCGCCGGTGCGGGTGCGGTTGCGGGAGCCGAGCACCTTGAAAATCCGCTTCCTGCCGGGCTAACTTCAAGGACGTGCGCGACCCCATCCCTCGCCCCGATCTCAGGGCCGCCGTCGCGAGGTCGCTCGGGCGATCGCCCGTCACGCTTCTCGTCGGGCCGCGCCAGTGCGGCAAGACCACGCTCGCTCGCATGATCGCGGCCTCCGGGCCGAGCAGCTACTTCGACCTCGAGGATCCGGAGTGCCCGCTGCGCCCCGACGTCGCCAAGCAGGTGCTCTCGCCTCTACGCGGCCTCGTGGTCATCGACGAGCTGCAGCGACAGCCGGCGCTGTTCGAGCTGTTGCGCGTGCTCGCGGATCGGCGCCCGCGCCCGGCCCGGTTTCTGGTGCTCGGCAGCGCGTCGCCGGAGCTCGTGCGCGGCGTCTCGGAGTCCCTCGCCGGTCGCGTGGCGACCCACGACATGACGGGCTTCGTCGTCGGCGAGATCCCACGCGACGGCACGGCGAAGCTCTGGCTCCGCGGCGGTTTTCCGCCCTCGTACCTGGCGCGCAGCGAGGCCGACAGCTTCGCATGGCGCACGCAGTTCACGCGCACCTTCCTCGAGCGGGACGTCCCGCTGCTCGGCGCCCGCGTGCCTGCGGCGGCGCTGCGGCGCTTCTGGACGATGCTGGCGCACTACCACGGGCAGGTGCTGAACGTGGCGGAGCTCGCGCGCTCGCTCGGGACGGGCGAGACGGCCGTGCGCCACTACCTCGATCTGCTCACCGGGAGCCGTGGTTGGCGAACGTCGGCAAGCGGCTGGTCAAGGCCCCCAAGATCTACCTGCGCGACTCGGGCATCCTGCACAACCTGCTCGGCGTGCGCGGCCGCCTCGAGCTCTTCGCGCACCCGCGGCTCGGGGCGTCCTTCGAGGGCTTTGCGCTCGAGCAGATCGTCGGGGTGCTGCGCGCCGAGCACGACGTCCATTTCTATCGGACCCACGCGGGCGCCGAGCTCGATCTACTGGTCGAGCGCCGCGGCAAGCGCTTCGGCTTCGAGGTGAAGCACACGGACGTCGTGTCGGTGACGAAGTCGATGCGCATCGCCACCCAGGATCTCGACCTCGCTCACCTCTTCGTGGTGCACCCCGGCACGGCGGCCCATGCGCTCGACGACCGGGTGAGCGCACTGCCCCTGGCGGACCTGCCGAGCCTCGCGGCCGATCGGCGCCTGCGCGCGGACTGACCCGCGCGCGGCCTCGGGCCCCGGCCGTCAGGTGCCCGCAGTCTTCGCGATGGCCTGGAGATCGAGCATCTCCTCGGCGCTCGGGACCACGATGATCTCGCAGCGGCGGTTCTTCTGCTGCCCGTCCTTGGTGTCGTTCGCGGCGACCGGGTCGGTGTCGCCGAAGCCCGCCGCGCTCCAGCGGTTGGTGGGCAGGCCGCCGCGCCCCGGGTCGATGAGGTAGATGAGCACGGTGCGGGCGCGCATGAGGCTGAGGCCCCAGTTGTCGCGGAAGCCGCCGCCGCCGTAGGGCACGTTGTCGGTGTGGCCGGCGACCTGGTAGAGCCGCGCCCGCAGGGCCTCGTCGCCCTTGATGATCCCGGCGACCTTGTCGAGGACGTTCTCGCCCTCGGGCTTGAGCATGTCCATCCCGGAGGAGAAGAGCACGTCGCCGGGCAGCGAGATCACCATCCGGTTGTTCCGGATGCTCACCTTGAGGCCCATGTTGGTGAGCTCGTTCAGCTTGCGGCGCAGGAGCTCGAAGCGCTGCTTGATCGCCTCGAGCTGCGCGGCGCGCTGCTTGTACTCCGAAAGGGCCCGCTCGCGCTCGGCGAGGATGTCGTTGAGCTTCGACAGCTCGCCGCCACGCTCCGCGAGCGTCTGATTCAGGCGGTTCAGGTCGAAGCCGGCGGCCGCGAGGTCCTTCTCGAGCTGGTCGACCCGCTGCTTCTCCGCCGCGAGCGCCGACTCGGTGTCCGCGAGCTTCTTCTTCGTGTTCGCGAGATCGTTCAGGGTGGACGCGTGGCGCGACTCGAGCTGCCCGTACTTGGCGAGCTGCGCCTTCCACTCGTCCTCGGAGTAGCCACAACCCGCCGCCGTGGCCGACGTGGCGGCGAGCACCGTTGCGAAAAGGAGGGTGTTCTTCATGGGGATGCCTCGTGAGTCCCGCGCACTCTAGTACACCCGGGCGCCGTCGCGCGACGGCTGCCTGCACGGGCGCCGACGTCGGGCGGGTCAAACCCTGACCAGTAGTCTGGAGCCTGCGCGCTCGCGCGAAATCCCGGCTCAGGGGACCACGGGCAGGTGCAGATGGACGGGCGCCTGGGCGGCGCCGCGCGCGAACGCGGTCGTGAGGACGTAGGCCGCCTGCAGGTACGAGGTCGGACAGAGCGGGAAGCACTCCTTGCAGGCCTCGCACTCGCGGGCGGCGATCTCGGGCACGAAGGCGATCTCCTTCTTGATGCCGCGCTCGATGAAGCCGACGGCGTCGAGCTTCTTCACCTCGGCGCAGTAGCGCACGCACAGGCCGCAGTGGATGCAGAAGTTGGCCTCGCGCTCGAAGCGGCCCCGCTCGGCGCCGTACTCGCGCGCGAGCGCGACGAGCTCGGGCGCCTCGGGCGCGTGGGCCATCAGGAGCTCGAGGATCGTCCGCCGGAGCCGGTCGATCTTGTCGGAGCGCGTGCGGACGCGCAGGCCCTCGGCCGCGGGGTACACGCAGGCGACGACGATCTGCGGGGCGCCGCGCGCCTCGACCTCGACGAGGCACAGGCGGCAGCCGCCGAAGGGCTCGAGCGCCGCGTGGTGGCACAGGGTCGGGATCGGGATCCCAGCCGCGCGCGCGGCCTCGAGCACGGTCATGCCCTCGCGGGCGCTCACCGCCTTCTGGTCGATCTGCAGGCCGAGCTCGCCCATGGTCACGCCCCCCTCCGCAGCATGCGCTCTGCTTCGGGCGGCGGGGGCGGAACCGGCGCGCCCGAGATGCGCCGAATCGCGTCGAAGCGCGGCGGACACACGTCGAAGCAGATGCCGCAGCCCTCGCATTGGTCCTGGTCGATGACGTGGATCTTGTGCTTGCCGCCGTCGATGGCCTTCGAGGGGCATTTGCGGAGGCAGATGAGGCACGCCTGGCAGGCCTCGGGCTCGATGTAGTAGGAGGTCAGCGCCTTGCAGGCCAGGGCCGGGCAGCGCTTGTGCTCGATGTGGGCCTCGAACTCCGCGCGGAAGTGGCGCAGCGTGCTCAGGAAGGGCGACGGCGCGCTCTTGCCGAGGGCGCAGAGCGAGGCCTCCGCGGCGACCTCGGACAGATCCTCGAGGGTCTGGAGGTCGCCCGCCTTGCCGCGGCCCGCGCAGATGTCCGACAAGATCCGGTGCATCTGGCGCAGCCCCTCGCGGCACGGGACGCATTTACCGCACGACTCGTCGGTGAGAAAGGCGGTGAAGTAGCGGGCGACGTCGACCATGCAGGTGTCTTCGTCCATGACGATCATCCCGCCCGAGCCCATCATCGACCCGGCCGCGGCGAGCTCGTCGAAGCCGACCCGCAGATCGAGCTCGGCCTCGGGAATGCAGCCGCCCGAGGGCCCCCCGGTCTGCAGCGCCTTGAACTTCTTGCCGCCGGGGATGCCGCCGCCGATCCCGAAGACGATGTCCCGCAGGGTCATGCCCATCGGGACCTCGACGAGGCCGGTGTTGGTGATCTTGCCGACGAGGGAGAAGATCTTCGTGCCCTTGCTCCGCTCGGTGCCGAGGGTGGTGTACCAGTCGGCGCCGCGCTCGACGATGAGCGGCACGTTCGCCCAGGTCTCGACGTTGTTGAGCACGCTCGGCCGGTTCCACAGGCCCTTGACGTTGGAGCGCACGTACTTGGGCCGCGGCTCGCCGGCGCGGCCCTCGAGGGCGGTCATGAGCGCGGTCGACTCGCCGCACACGAAGGCGCCCGCGCCCTTGTGGACCTTGACGGCGAAGTCGAAGCCCGACCCGAGGATGTTCGGCCCGAGCAGGCCGAGCGCCTCGGCCGCGCGGATGGCATGATTCAGGTTCTCGACCGCGAGCGGGTACTCCTGCCGGACGTACACGTAACCCTCGTGCGCGCCCACGGCATAGGCGCCGATGACGAGCCCCTCGAGGATCGAGTGGGGATTGCCCTCGAGCAGAGCGCGGTCCATGAACGCGCCGGGATCGCCCTCGTCGGCATTGACGATGACGTAGCGGACGTCCCCCGGGGCGTCGCGCGAGCCCTCCCATTTCCGGCCCGTGGGGAAGCCCGCGCCGCCGCGCCCCCGCAGCCCGGAGCGCTTGACCTCGTCGAGCACCTCGGCCGCCGACATGCGGAAGAGCGCCTTCCCGAGGGCGCCGTAGCCGCCCATGGCGAGGTAGTCGTCGATGCTGCGCGAGTCGAGGCGCGTGTTGCTCCCGAGGAGCAGGCGCTCCTGGCGCTGGTAGAAGGGGATGTCCGATTCCTTGACCGCGCGCGCGCCCGTCTCGGGATCGCGGTAGAGCAGGCGCTCGACGACCTTCTTGTCCCGCACGGTCGTCGCCACGATCTCGGCGACGTCCTTCGGCGTGACGGCGAGGTAGCAGATCTGCTCGGGGTAGATCACGACCACCGTGCCGCGCTCGCAGAACCCGGGGCAGCCGGTGCCCTTGAGGCGCACGGCGACGGTGAGGCCGTGCTCCGCCAACGCCTGCTCGAACGCGGCGACGACCTCGCGCGCGCCGCAGGCGACGCAGCCCGTGCCGGTGCAGACGGCGATCGACGGCGCGTCGGGCGGGCTCTTGGCGCGCACCTCCTGCCGGTAGGTGTCGAGCTCCGCGAGCGTGGCGAGGCGGCGCAGCGTGCCCATCAGGTGTACTTCTCGAGGACGTCCTCGGCGTCGCCGCTCGACAGCCGCCCGTGGATCTTGCCGTCGACCTGCATCACCGGCCCGAGCGCACAGCAGCCGAGGCAGTTGACCGTCTCGAGGCTGTACTTGAGCTCGAGGTCCGTCTCGCCCGGCTGGATCCCGGTCGCCTCGGCCAGCGTGTCGAGCACGCGCGCCGCCCCGCGCACGTGGCAGGCGGTCCCGACGCAAAGGTGGATCTCGTGCCGGCCCTTCGGGACCAGGCTGAACGCCGTGTAGAAGCTGGCGATGTGGCGGATGCGAGCCAGCGACACGCCGAGCTTCTCGGCGACCCGCTCGAGGGCCTCCTTCGGCAGCCAGTGGTTCTCGGCCTGGATGTCGAGCAGCACCTGGATGAGCGCGCTCGCCTCTCCGCCGTGCTCAGCGACGATCTGGTCGACTCGGTCGAGGTCCATGGGCATGGGGATCTCCGGGCGGCGCGCGGGCTCACGCGAGCGCGTACTTGCCCTCGGCCTGCAGGTAGCGCACGAGGCCGCGGCTCGAGGAGCTGCGCATGTGCTTGGCCACGTCCGACGAGCCGAGGCCGAGGCGGGCCGAGAGCTCGCCCGTCGACTGCGGCCCCGTCTCGAGGCACGCCAGGATCTGGCTCACGGCGAGCTTGTCCGCGACGAGCGCGTCGAACAGCCGGTCCATCTCGGCACTGCCGTAGAACGCCTGGTAGGCCTGTTCCGACTTGACCGGGACGCGCAGCTTCTCGCGCTCCACGAGCTTCAGGTATGGGACGAGCTTGTCGACGGCCGCGAGCCGCAGCCGGAGGTCCTCGTCCGCGATGCCCTCGCCGCGACCGAGCGGGCCGAGCGCGGTCACCTGCCCGACGAAGTCGCTCATGAGCTCGGCGAAGCGGTTCCCCTCGGAGGCCGCGATCCACTCGAGCCGCAAGCGCTCGGGCCGGATGCCCACGTGGCGGAGCAGGCGCTTGCACAGGTGCACGTTGCCGAGCGCGTCATAGTTGCCCTCGGTCACGTAATGGCACTCCCCGGGCCAGCAACCGCCAATGATGACCCCGTCCGCCCGCCCGTGGAACGCGCGCAGCACGAAGGACAGATCGACCCTGCCGGTGCACATCAGCCGGATGATTCGAATCTCGGGGGCGTAGCTTTGTCTGGTAACTCCAGACAGGTCCGAAGCGGAATACGCTCACCAGTGGCACAGGAACGCGATGATCTTCGCCATGGGCGACGGGTCTCCTTGGTAGTTGTCAGGTATCAGTTGTCAGTGAGCGGTTGTCACTACTCCAGCGCTGCGTCGATCTGGTGCAGGATCTCCTCGTTCGTGAAGTGCCGGAGCACGATGGCATCGGTCGGGCACTTGGCGCAGCACAGGCCGTCGCCCTTGCAGAGGGCCGGGTTCACCGACGCCTTCCTGCCCCCGGGTCCGTCGGTCCACCCGATCGCGTCGTAGCGGCAGGCCGTGATGCACGCCCCGCAGGACACGCAGTCCCGCTCGCTCACGCGGCAGATCGCACCGGATGCGGCAATCGTGTCCTGGGAGAGCAGGCAGCCGGCCCGGCCCGCGGCGCCGAGGGCCTGGTTGATGGTCTCGGTGACGTGCTTCGGGTAGTGACCGGCTCCGCAGATGAAGACGCCGTCCCCGGCGGAGTCGACGGGGCGCAGCTTCACGTGCGCCTCCTGGAAGAAGCCGTCCGGGTTCATCGCCACCTTGAACTGGCGCGCGACCTCCGGAGCGCCCGCCGACGGCACGACGGCCGCGGACAGGACGACCCGATCCACGTCGAGCGCGAGGCGCCGGCCGAGGACCGGGTCGGGCACGGTGACGCGCAAGATCGGGCGGCCCTCGGTCTCGGCGGGCTCGACGCGCGGGCCGTCGTCGGGCGCCCAGCGGACGAAGTGCACGCCCTTGTCGGCCGCCAGGCGATAGCTGTCCTCCCGAAGGCCGTAGGTGCGCATGTCCCGGAACAGGATGTAGACGTCGAGGTCGGGCTTGTGCTTCTTCAGCCGGAGCGCGTTCTTGACCGCCTGGCTGCAGCAGATGCGGGCGCAGTAGTTGCGGTCCGCGCGGCGGCAGCCGACGCACTGGATCATGGCCACGGCCCGGACGTCGGCGAGCGCGGCGCCGGCGCCCGCAGCGAGTCGCTCCTCGAGCTCGAGCTGGGTCACGACGCGCGCGTCCTCGCCGTAGAGGTACTCCTCGGGGCGGTGCTCGTCGGCGCCCGTGGCGAGGACGGTGACGCCGTGGCGGATCGTCTTCTGGCGCCCCTCGGTCCGCACCGTCGTGACGAAGTTGCCGACGTAGCCCGAGACGTCGGTGATAGTCGCCTCGTGCGAGACGTGCACGAGCGCGTGCGCGTAGATCCGGCGGACGAGCGCCGCGAGGTGGGCCTGCACGTCGAGCCCCTCGAGGGTGTAGGACAGCCGCCGCGCCATCCCGCCGAGCTCCTTCTGCTTCTCGACGAGCTCGACCTCGAAGCCCTGGTCGGCGAGGCTGAGCGCGGCCGTCATGCCGGCGAGGCCCCCGCCGACGACGAGCGCGACGCGCGTGACGTGGAGCCTCGATTCCTCGAGCGGCTCGAGGTGGACGGCGCGCGCGACCGACATCCGGACGATGTCCTTGGCCTTCTGGCTCGCCTCCTCCTTCTGCCGGGAGTGGACCCAGGAGCAGTGCTCCCGGATGTTCGCCATGTCGAAGAAGTACTGGTTGATGCCGCCCTCGCGCAGCGTGTCGCGGAACAGGGGCTCGTGGGTGCGCGGCGTGCAGGCGGCGACGACCACGCGATTGAGCTTCTTGTCGCGGATGGTGCTCGAGATCTTGGCCGCGGCGTCGGTGGAGCAGATGAACAGGCCCTCCTCGGCGTGGGCGACGTGGTCGAGCCCCTTCGCGTACTCGACCAGCCCCGGCACGTCGACGACGCGCCCGATGTTGGCGCCGCAATGGCACGCGAAGACGCCGACGCGCGTCTCCTCCGCCGAGACGTCGCGCTCCGCGGGATAGACGCGATCGCGCGCCAGCTTGCCCCGGCGCGAGCGCAAGAGAGCGCCCGTCAGCGCTGCGGCGCCGCTCGCGGTCACCACCGCCTCGGGGATGTCCATGGGCCCCTGGAAGGCGCCGGTCACGAAGACGCCCGGTCGGCTGGTCGCGATCGGATTGGACGGGCTCGTCTTGCAGAAGCCGTGCGCGTCGAGCTCGATGCCGAACTGCCGCGCGAGCTTGCCGGCGTCGGCGGGCGGCTCCATGCCGACGCCGAGGACGACGAGGTCGAACTCCTCCTCCTTCACGCCGTCGCGGTCGGTGGCGTAGCGGACGGTGACGTTCCCGGTCTCGGGGATCTCCCGCCCGATGGCGACGTAGCTGCGCTGGAAGCGCACCCCCGGGAGCTTCTGGGCGCGCTCGTAGAAGCGCTCGAAGTCCTTGCCGTAGGAGCGGATGTCGTTGTGGAAGACGACGGCCTCGGTGCCGGCGTCGTGGTCCTTGGCGAGGATGACCTGCTTCTGGATGTACGCGCAGCACACCGACGAGCAGTAGCTGTGCCCGCCCGCCTGCACCTGGCGCGAGCCCACGCAGTGGATCCAGGCGATCTTGTGGGGGTGCTTCTTGTCCGAGGGCCGGAGGATCTCGCCCTCGTGGGGCCCCGTCGCGCAGAGCAGGCGCTCGAAGTCGAGGCTCGTCACGACGTTCCGGATCTTGCCGTAGCCGTAGTCGCCGCGCGGCCGCGGATCGAAGGCGCCGTAGCCGGGGCTGAGGACGACGGCCCCCACCTTCACCACCTCTTCCACGGGCTTCTGGTGCAGATCGATCGCGTGGTTCTTGCACGCGCCCTCGCAGATGGCGCACTTGTCGTCCTCGAGGAAGCGACAGCGCTCGTCGATGTAGGGCACGAGCGGCACGGCCTGCGAGAAGTAGATGTGGATCGCCTTGTTCTGGGAGAGCTCCTGATTGAAGGGATCGGGGATCGGAATGGGGCAGTACTCAACGCAGGTCGTGCAGCCGGTGCACACGTCCTCGTTCACGTAGCGCGGCTTCTTCGTCAGCGTGATCGTGAAGTCGCCCGCCGCGCCCGCGACCTCCTTGACCTCCGTGTGGGTCAGGATCTCGATGTTGGGGTGCCGGTCGCACTCGATGAACTTCGGCGACTCGATGCACATCGAGCAATCGTTCGTGGGGAACGTCTTGTCGAGCTGGGCCATCTTGCCGCCTATGGTCGGCGCCTTGTCGACGAGGTAGACCCGGAAGCCGGCCGTGGCGAAGTCGAGCGCCGCCTGGATGCCGCTGATCCCGCCGCCGAGGACCATGACGTCGCCGACACGGCTCGCGCGCGCGGCCGTCATGGCGCCTCCGCCTCGTCGAGCGCGGCGGCGACGAGCTCCGTGAGGTCCTTGACCTCGGGAGCGTCGCCCTCCTCGAGGCCGAGCCGGCTCTCCTCGAAGTTGCTGATGCAATAGGGGCAGGACGTGACGAGCACGTCGGCGCCGACCGCCCTTGCCTGGGCCAGCCGCAGATCGGCGAAGCGCTCGCCCTTCGGCGTGTCCATCCAGATGCGCCCGCCGCCGCCGCAGCACAGGCTCCCCGCGTGATGGTCGGGCATCTCCACGAGCGCCAGGCCCGGTATCGTGCCGAGGACGCGGCGCGGCTGGTCGTAGATGCCGTTGTGGCGCCCGAGGTAACAGGGGTCGTGGTAGGTGACCTTCTGCGGCGGCGCGCGGCGGAGCGCGAGGCGCCCGGTCGCGACGAGCTCCGCGAGGAGCTCGGCGACGTGGACGACCTCGAAGTGCACCATGAGCTCGGGGTACTCGTTCTTGAACGCGTGGTAGCAGTGCGGTGACGAGACGAGGATGCGCTTGACCCCGCGGTCGACGAACGCCTTGATGTTGTGCTTCGCCAGCGTGCGGAAGACCGCCTCGTGGCCGGTCTTGCGAATGCTCTCGCCGCAGCAGCTCTCGTCGCTGCCGAGGATGCCGAAGTCGACGCCGGCGCGTTGCAGGATCTTCACGGTCGCGACGGCCACCTTCTGCATCCGCGGGTCGTAGCTGCCGTAGCAGCCGACGAAGTAGAGTAGCTCCATGCCCTCGGCGAAGGGCTTCACGCCGAGCCCCTTGGCCCAGGCGTCGCGCTCTCCGCGCGGCTGGCCGAGGGGATTGCCCTCGAGCGCCAGGTTCGCACCGACGGCGGGGACGCTCCGCGCCGCCCCGGGGAACACGTCGTAGCTCGTGGCGATGCGCCGGATGGCGACCCCCACCTCGATCTGCCCGACGCCGCGCGGGCAGGTGGAGGGGCAGGTGCCGCAGGTCGTGCAACGCCAGACTTCGTCGAGCTCGATCTCCGACAGGCCGAGGCTCGCCTCGCGCACGACGCGGCGGATGCTGAAGTTGCGCACCCGGTTCCAGGGGCACACGACGTCGCACTTGCCGCATTGAAAGCAGAACCGGTTGGCCTGGCCGCCGGCCTTCTTCACCGCCTCGATGATCTCGGGGAACGGGGTCGCTGCGTCGAGCGTCTCGCCGGCGTTCGACGTCATCGCCTAGCCCTCGTTCCCCGCGCCGCCGAGCCGGCGGAGCGCGTCCTTGACCTTCTGCCAGCCGTGCACGTGCGCGAGCGCGCGGAGCCCGAGGTCGACGTCGTCGATGGCGGCGGCCTTGTCGACCTCCACCTCGCGCTCCTCGAACACGAGCGCGTCGGCCAGGCACCACTTCACGCACAGCGGCTCGGCGAGCGTCGGGTCGGACTCGCACATGTCGCACTTGAGCGGCAGGTCCGAGTCGGGCTCCTTGAACACGTCGCGCGACGGACACGAGGCCCGGCAGAAGGCGCACTCCTCGTACTCCCGCCCGTCGATGACGTACTTGTCGCGCCCGGCACACTCGGCGGCGGTGTACTCCCCGGCGTACACGGGCAGGTAGAGGTCCGCGACCTGGTCGCGGATGACCCGGATGCGCGAGCGCGCGGGGTTGGTGCTGCTGTACTGCGGCTTGGCGTGAAAGGCGGCGCAGATCACCTCGCAGGCCCGGCAGCCATTGCACTTGGCGACGTCGATCTTGATCGTCTTGACCGTCTTGCCGTCCGCGCGTCTCACGGGGCGCTCCTCGCCGTCGCCGCAGCGCTCGCGGCGGGGGCGCTCGCGGCCTCGTCCCCGTCCTTCAGGATCCCCCGCACGGTGAGCTCCTCGGCGACGAAGTCGAGGCCGAGCTCGTGCAGGGTGGCGCGGGTCGGAATGCCGTCGGCGTTCCAGCCCTTGAAGGCGTAGTAGCGGTCGAGCAGCTTCGCCTCGAGCTCGGGGAAGCGCTTCTTCCAGTGATCATCGGGCGGCTTGTCGTCCTTCCGGCGCATGCCGCGGCGGATGTTGGTGGCCCGGACCAGCGTGCGGATGCGCCGGATCACGTGCTTCAGCCCCTCCTCGTCGAGCTCGAGCCCGGCGCCGGTCGAGATGATCGAGGGCAGGTTGTGCAGGTGGTACGGCGGCTTGTACGGGAACGAGGAGAGGCCGGCGCAGAGGCCGACGCTGTCGTCGATGTAATGGAGCATCTCCTGCCAGTGCACGATCTCGCAGGTCGCATCGACGGGCGGGTAGTTCGGAATCGATTTTTCGCCGCGCTGCTCCCACTCGACGAACCATTGCTTGAAGCGCTCGTCGGGGACGTGCTCCCAGTCCTTCACGAACGCCTCGCGCTCGGCGCGCGTCTCGAAGGGCTGCTGGGGAAAGTTGCCCTCGATCTGGGTGATGTTGATCTTCTCGCCCGTCGAGTACATCAAGAAGTAGATGGGGTTGAGCATCCCGAGCTTGAGCGGCAGCTGCTCGTGCTTCTTGATGTTGTTGTGGGCGTAGGCCATGGCGCCCTTGCCGATGCGCTCGGCCGCCCAGTGGGTGCCGTCGGCGAGCACGTCGCCGATCCCCTCGCGGCGCACGATGTGGTCGAGCAACCAGTAGAACCGCCCCTCGGGGTCGGGCGGCCACCCGGCCATGTCCGCGTCGGTCAGGATGCCAGCCTCGTGGAGCTCGATCGCGAAAGCCATCGTCTGCGGCGCCGAAAAGGCGTCGACCCCGTGCTCCGTCGCCTTCTGGGCGATTTTGAGGCCGAACTCGAGATCGCTCATCGCGCCCATCGTGTAGGTGAGCTTGGAGAAGCATTTCATCATGTACGAGCAGATCCGCGTGTCGACCGAGATCGCGGCGCCGCACTTGAGGGGACAGTTGTGACAGCTGAGCAGGCGCGTCCGCATCTTCTCCATCGTGTCGGTCCACTGCGCCGCGATGTCCTGGGTCCAGAAGCCCTTGCGGCGGTGGCGGGCATTGCCCCAGACGAAGTTCTCCGTGTGCCACTGCTCGTCGTGGACGCGCATCTCCTGCGGCGAGCCGAGGCCCGCCATGATGGGCATGACGTTGGTGATCGGGTTCTTCTCGCGGTGCTCGATGTACGCGAGGGCCGCGTTGCAGTGCGCCATGAACTCGGCCGGTCGGGCGATGTAGAGGTCCTTCGTCCCGCGCACGGCGATGGCCTTCAGGTTCTTGTCGCCCATGATGGCGCCGAGGCCCTGGCGGCTGGCGCTCGAGCGGCCCTGCTCGATGGAGGCGAAGAAGACGCGGTTCTCGCCGGCGAGCCCGATGGAGGCGACCTGCGCCAGCGGCTGGCCGAGCTCCTGGCGGATGAGCTCGGCGGTCTCGAGCGTGCCGAGCCCGCGGAAGTGCTCGGCCTCGCGCAGCTCGACCTTGTCGTCGTGGATCCAGAGGTAGACGAGCCGGGGCGATTTGCCGCGCAGGACGACCTTGTCGTAGCCGGCGTGCTTCAGCTCCGGTCCCCAGAACCCGCCCATCATCGAGAACGCGAAGAGGCGCGTCTGGGGCGAGATCGAGGACACGATGGTGCGGTTGCTGCCGGGCGCCGGCGTGCCGGCGAGCAGGCCGGTGCCGAACACGAGCAGGTTCTCCGGCGAGAACGGCCCGACCTCGGGTGGCACGCGGTCCCACATGAGCCGGGCATTGGTCCCGAGCCCGCCGAGGTAGTGCGCGGTGTCGCGGGGGTCGGTGGCGACGCGCTCGATGTTGCCGCGCGTGAGATCGACCTCCAGGTTGAAGCCCGTCTCGGCGTATCTCATGGCCGCCCTCGGTCGGCGCCCGCGGGCCCGGCGGTTCCGGTGGGGCAGCCCCGGGCGTCGCTCGCGACGCGACGCGTCAAGGCGCCGCCACGTCCTCGGGCTCGCGCGTCACGCGCACCGTCGAGGGGTGCTCGCACCGCGCGGTCACGGATCGACCGGCAAATCTGTAGGCTCGCGTCAGGTGGCATTCCGCACCCGTGCAAGCGTTCCCGTAGAAACTTTCGCTCCGTTGACCGCTCGCTGTCAAGGAGCTCCTTGACCTCGGGCGTGATCGTCGGCCGACGGCAGCTCGCGGCGGATCTGTATTACCTTCGGGCGATGAGAGACGTGCGGATGCGCGGCTTTCGCGAGCGCCAGAGCGTCGAGGCGGCGCTCGCGGTGCTCGAGGCTCGCGTGGTTCCGCTCGCAGCCGCGGTCGTGCCGCTCGCCGCGGCGGCGGGGCGCGTGGCCGCCGAGGACGTGTGCGCGCGCGCCGCCGTGCCGCACTTCGCCCGCTCCGCGATGGACGGCTTCGCGCTCGCGGGCGAGGCCACGTTCGGCGCCGGGGCGAGCGCGCCCGTCGAGCTCCGGGTGGTGGGCGACGCCTTGCCGGGGCGGCCCTTCGCGGGCGTCGTCGGGCGCGGCGAAGCGGTGCGCATCACGACGGGCGCGCCCGTCCCCGCGGGCGCCGACGCCGTGCTCGTCGCCGAGGAGGCCGAGGAGATCGAGCGCGACGGCGTGCGGGTGCTCCGGGCGCTCGCGGCCGTCGCGCCGGGCAAGAACGTCGGCGCGATCGGCGAGGACGTGAGTGCCGGCGACAGGATCGTCGTCCGCGGGCGCCGCCTGCGGCCCCAGGATCTCGGTGTGCTCGCTGCCACGGGCGTGCCGGAGGTGCTCGCGGTGCGGCAGCCGCGCGTGCGCCTCGTCGTCACCGGCGACGAGCTCCTGCCGCCGGGCAGCCTGCCCGACGGGCCCTTCGTCGTCGATGCCAACAGCCTCATGCTCGAGGCCCTCGCCCGCCGCGACGGCGCGGCCTCGGTCGCGACGAGTCGCCTCCGCGACGGCTACGAGCTGCTGCGCGACGCACTCGCCGCGGCCGAGGAGGAGGTCGTGCTCGTCTCCGGCGGCGCCTCGGTCGGCCCCGAGGACCACGCGGCGCTCGTGCTCGCCGAGCTCGGCGAGGTGGCCGTCCACGGGGTCGCGCTCCGGCCGGCGAGCCCCGCGGGGTTCGGCTTCTTCGGCCGCGACCGACGGCAGCTCGCGTTCCTCCTGCCGGGCAACCCCGTGTCCTGCCTCTGCGCCTACGAGTTCTTCGCCGGCCCGGGGATCCGCGCGCTCGGCGGCCTGCCGCGCGCCTGGCCGCACCCGCGCAGGCGCGCCCGCCTGCGCCACAAGATCAGCTCGGAGCTCGGGCGCACCGACTACGTCAGGGTGGCGCTCGACGGCGACGAGGTCGTGCCCATCATGACGCGCGGCGCCTCGATCCTGAGCTCGACCACGCGCGCCGACGGCGTCGTCATCGTCGGCGAGCAGGAGGAGGGTCTCGGCGAGGGGGCGATGGTGGAAGTGGTGATGTACTGATGCGCCAGGAACAGTTCCTCACGGTGCTCTCGCGCGACGAGGCGATGCGCCGCTTCCGGGCGGCGCTCGGCGAGCTCCGCCCGCGCCGCGTCGAGGCGGTGCCCCTCGACCAGGCGCTCGGTCGCGTGCTCGCCGAGGACGTCGCGAGCCCGGTCGACGTGCCGGGCTTCGATCGCTCGAACTTCGACGGCTGGGCGGTCTCGGCCGCCGACACCTTCGGCGCCACGGAGCACACCCCCCGGCGCCTGCGGCGGCTCGCCGACGCGGTCGCCGTGGGCGCCATCCCGGCCGCGACCGTGGCGCCGGGCACGGCCATGGCCATCCCCACGGGCGGCGTCGTCCCGCGCGGCGCGGACGCGGTCGTCATGGTCGAGCACACGCAGCTCGACGGCGACGACGTCGTCGTCACGAAGGCCGTGACGCCGAGCCGCGCCATCACCTACGCCGGCACCGACATCGCGCGCGGCGAGGTCGTGCTGCGCGGCGGCGAGCTCTGCTCCTCGCGCGAGACCGGCATCCTCGCCGCCATCGGCCTCGCGGAGGTGCGCGTCTTCGCCCGCCCGCGCGTGGCCATCCTGTCGACGGGCGACGAGATCGTCGCGCCCGGGGCGCCGCTCGCTCCGGGGCGCGTCCACGACTCCAACGGCCGCATCCTCGCCGACGCCGTGCGCGAGCAGGGCGGCGAGCCCGTTTCGCTCGGCATCGTCCCGGACGACGCGGCGCTCGTCCGCGACGCCGTCCGGCGCGCGCTCGCCGACGCGGACATGGTGCTGCTCTCCGGCGGCACCTCGAAGGGCCCCTTCGACGTCAACGCGCACGCCGTCGCCGAGGCGCTCGACCCGCCCGGGATCGTCGCCCACGGCGTCGCCCTGAAGCCGGGTAAGCCGCTCTGCCTCGCCGTGTCCGCGGGCAAGGCGGTCGTCGTGCTGCCGGGCTTTCCGACCTCGGCGATCTTCACGTTTCACGAGTTCGTCGCGCCCGTCCTCTGCGCCCTCGCGGGCCGCGCCACGCACGAGCCGACGCGCCTCGCGGCGCGCCTGCCGTATCGGATCTCCTCCGACAGCGGCCGCACCGAGTATGTGCTCGTGCGCCTGACCGAGGACGACGCGGGCGCGCTCGTCGCCCACCCGATCGGCAAGGGCTCGGGGTCGGTGACGACCTGGAGCCACGCCGACGGCTACTTCGTCATCCCCGAGCGCGTGGAGCAGCTCGACGCGGGCGAGCGCGTCGACGTCCGCGCTCTGGCCGGCGAGCGCGCGCGCCAGGTCGATCTCACGCTCATCGGCAGCCACTGCGTGGGGGTCGACGTGCTCCTCGCGCGCCTGCGCCAGCGCGGTTTGTCGGGGCGCGTCCTCGCCGTCGGCAGCGAGGCGGGCCTCGCTGCCGCGCGCCGCGGCGAGTGCGACCTCGCCGGGGCTCACCTCTTCGACCCCGTGACCGGGCGCTACAACGCGCCCTTCGTGACCGAGGGGCTCACGCTCGCGCCGGGCTACGGGCGCCAGCAGGGGGTCGTGTTCCGCCGCGGCGATGCGCGCTTCGAGGGGCGCGACGCCACGCAGGCCGTCCGGGAGGCCGCCCGGGCGCCCGGCATCGTGATGATCAACCGCAATCGCGGCAGCGGCACGCGCGCGCTCTACGACCGGCTGCTCGGCGACGCGCGCCCGGCCGGCCACGGCGTCGAGGCCTCCTCGCACCACGCGGTCGCGGCCGCGGTCGCGCAGGGACGCGCCGATTTCGGGATTGCCATCGACATCGTCGCCCGCGATCGCGGCCTCGGCTTTCTGCCCCTGACCGAGGAGCGCTTCGACTTTTTCGTCCCCGTCGCGCGCCGCCACCGCCCCGCCGTGGCGGCCTTCCTCGAGGAGCTCGAGCGCCCGGAGACGCGGGCGGCGCTGCGGGCGCGGGGGTTGCTCGCCTGAGCGGGGCACGGAGCGACCGCCAGGGGACTTGACGCTCATCATGGTCCGCCCCGACCATGCGTGGATGACATCCCCCGACGTCCTGGTCGTCGGAGCCGGTCCGGTCGGCCTGACCGTCGCCTCCGAGTTCGTGCGCCACGGCCTTCGACCGCGCATCGTCGACGAGGGCGACGGGCCGTCGCGCTGGTCGAAGGCGCAGATCGTCCACGCGCGCACCCTCGAGGTCTTCGCCGACATGGGCGTGGCCGAAGCCCTCTGCGCCGCCGGGCGTCCGATCACCGCCTTCGTCATCTACGCCTCGCCCGAGACGAAGCGCATCGCGCGCATCGAGCTCGACGGCATCGACTCGCCCTACCCGTACATGCTCAGCATCCCGCAGCGCGAGACGGAGATCCTGCTCGCCCGTCACCTCGCGCAACAGGGCGTCGAGGTCGAGCGGCGCGTGCGTCTCGACCGCTTCGAGCAGCACGGTGACGGGGTCGCGAGCGTGCTCGTGCACGCCTCGGGCGAGCAGGAGCGCGTCGAGACGGCGTGGCTCGTGGCCTGCGATGGCGCGCACAGCACCGTGCGCAAGGCCCTCGACATCCCCTTCGAGGGCTCGACCTACGAGCAGAAGATCATCCAGGCGGACGTGCGGGTGGAGCTGCCGCTCCGCGTCGAGGAGGACGAGGTCGTCGTGTTCGCGTCGCCGCGGGGCGTGGTCGGCTTCTTCCCGCTGCCGGGCGAGGCGCACTTCCGCATGATCGTGCCGAGCCCGGACGAGCGCGACCTCGAGCCGACGCTCGAGACCTTCGAGCGCTACCTCGCCGAGATGGGTCCGAAGGGGGCCACCGTGAGCGAGCCGGCGTGGATGGTGGGCTTTCGCATCCACTGCCGCATGGTGCCGACCTACCGCGTGGACCGCGTCTTTCTCGCGGGCGACGCGGCGCACATCCACAGCCCGGCGGGCGGGCAGGGGATGAACACCGGCATCCAGGACGCCTACAACCTCGCCTGGAAGCTCGCCCTCGTGGCGCGCGGCGTCGGCCAGCCGAGCCTGCTCGATTCGTACGAGCTCGAGCGCAAGCCCGTCGCCAAGGCGGTGCTCGAAGGCACGGACGCCGTCACGCAGCGGGGGCTCGGCGCCATCGGCCTCCGCAACAAGGTCGCCATCGCCGTCCGCAACAAGGTCATCGGCTTCGTCACCGGGCTCGGTTTCGTGCGCGAGCGCGCGGCCCGCGCGGTGTCGATGCTGGAGGTCGGCTACCCCGACAGCCCCATCGTCGGCCAGGACAAGCCGGCGCTGCTCTACACCGACGTCGTCGCCGATCGCAGCACCGAGGCGCCGGGGCTGCGCGACTGGTTCGACTTCGGCGGCGGTCCGGCCCCCGGCGCGCGCGCCCCCGACGCCTGCTTCGAGCCCGCGAGCGAGGACGGGCTCACGGTGCACGGCCTGCTGCGCGGACCGGCCCACGCGCTCCTGCTCTTCGACGGCGCCGCGGCGACGGCCGCCGGCTACGCGAACCTCGCCGGCATCGCGGCGCGCATCGGGGCCGCGTACGGCGGCGCGGTGCGGGCGCACGTCATCGTGCCCGCCGCCGAGCGCCCCGAGGCGCTGCCGGCCGAGGCGTCCGTGGTGCTCGATCGCGAGGGCGCCGTGCACCGGCGCTACGGCGCACGGAGCGAGTGCTTGTACCTCGTGCGGCCGGACGGCTACGTCGCCTACCGCAGCCAGCCCGCCAACGGCGACAAGCTCGTCGCCTTCCTCGACGGCATCCTGAAGCCGACGGCGCCCGTCGCGAGCACCTGAGTGGGCCCGCGGGCGCCCGTCAGCCGCCCGTCCCCTCCGGCGGCGGCAGGCCCGGATCGCTGCGCGCGAGCTCGCCCCAGTCCGAGAGCTCGTGCAGATCGAGCGACACGGGCTCGGGCAGATCGCCCGTCGGGGTCTCCGCCGTGTCCGTCGGCAACCCGTTCCACGCGAAGGCCTTCTGGCGGCTGCCGTAGACGTAGGCGGGGCGCGCCTCGAGGTCGGCGGCGATCTTCGCGAGCGCCTCGTCGACGTACTTCGGGTTCTCGCGCAGCCGGTCGCGGATGCCGCCCTGCATGTAGGCGCGCGTCGCGGGCTCGTCGCGGTAGTAGTTGCGGAACACCGAGTAGCGGAACAGGCGCTTCAGGCGCGCGATGTCGCGGGCGCCCGTGGGCAGCGGCAGGAGCTCGACGTAGGATTTCGTCTTCGACCGCTCGGCGAGGCGGTCGAGCACGAGCTGCAGGCTGTTCTCGAGCATCTCGGGCTGGCAATGCGACGCGAACTCGTCGTAGAGCAGGCGCATCGTGGCGCGTGCTTCCTCGAGCGGCAGCGTCGCCTGGCGCTCGCGTCCCATGCGGCGCAGCAGGATGACGAACGGCTTCGGCTGGCTGCCGGTCGCGCGGATGAGCTCGGGCTCGCGAAAGTCGGGCTGCCGGTACGGGAAGTGGCGCGGGTTCACGGCGTCGAAGCCGCCGCGCCCGTAGAAGAGCAGGCGCTGGAGCGAGAGTCGCTCCTCCGGCGTCCAGTACTCCATCTCGGCGGTCAGGTTCACGCGCATGCCGAAGTACTTGCCCGGCGCATCGGGCAGCGGCAGGGCGAGCCTGCCGAGCGCGTGGAGGTCGGCGAGGAACTGGACGGCGAGCTCCGTCGGCGCGATGCGCAGCCAGTACGAGAGCACCGTGCCGCGCGCCTGCGGCGTCATGTAGATGTGCGACAGGTAGACGACGCAGAGGTCCGGTGCGTAGCTCGGGTTGATGAGCACCGAGCCGTCGCGCGCCCCGCGCACGTTGCCGTCGCGGTCCGTCGCCAGGAGCAGGAAGTAGCGGAAGAAGGTCCCCCCGGGGGTCGGCTCGTAGGGGTCGTCGAGCACGAACTTCCGGATCGCCTCCTCGCGCTCCATCTCGCCCTGGGGCCCGAACGCGTCCCAGAGCAGCTTGTAGGCGGGCGCGAACTTCGGGTCGTCGGGGCTCTCCACGGTCCAGAGCTCGTATTTCCGCGTCTCGCGCTCGATCATCTCGACCACGTCCTGGTGGTAGAGATCTCCGAGGCACAACCGCACGCGACGCGAGGAGCGGGTGACCATGGGCCAGCGGAGCTTGCCCAAGTGACGGCACACATGCAAAGCGGATCTCGGACCGGGGCGCGACGGCGTCGCGACGGGCGGCTCGCGCTCGCGCTCTCGGCGTGCCTCGCGGCCTGCGCCACCGAGCCTCCCGGGCGGACGGAGCCCGCGACGGCGAGCAGCGCGCCGGACGCTGCCGCGGCCGCGAGCGCGGCGTTCGAGCCGAGCGCGTCGAGCGCGTCGCAGGCAACGGCCGCCGTGGCCGAGCCGCGTCCGGCCGAGCCGGGTGCGCCCTTCTTCGAGGCCGACGCACCCGACGACTGGCTCCCGCGCCGCACGGCCGCGGCGGTGGGGCTCGATCCGGAGGCGCTCGCGCGCCTCGTCGCCGACGCCGCGGCGTCCGACTCGGACGCGCTCGTCGTCCTGCGGGGCTCGGAGCTCGTCGTCGAGCGCTACTTCGGTCGTCCGCGCGGCCCCATCGAGACGCGCTCGCTCACGAAGAGCGTCGTCGCGCTCGGCGTGCTCGCGCTCGTCGCCGACGGCGCCATCTCGTCCCTCGACGCGCCGCTCGCCACCTTCTTCCCGGCCCTCTGGGCGGGCGACAAGGCGGCCATCACCCTGCGCCACGTGCTCACCCACACGAGCGGGCTCGCGTCGACCGAGAGCGGCGCGGAGCTCGACGCTGCGCCGGACCGGCTCGCCTACGCGCTCGCGCGTCCGCTCGTCGCCCCCCCGGGGCAGCGCTTCGCCTACAGCAACGAGGCGACGGCGCTGCTCTCCGGGGTCGTCGCGGCCGCGGCGGGTCGACCGGTCGACGCCTACCTCGCAGAGCGCCTGTTCGCTCCGCTCGGCATCCGCGACGTCGCCTGGGCGCGCGACCGAGCCGGCCACGTGCAGACCTACTTCGGCCTGCGCATCGGGGCGCGCGACCTCGCGCGCCTGGGCATGCTCGTGCGCGACCTTGGCCGCTTCGGGGGGCGGGCGCTGCTGCCGCCGGAGCTCGTGCGCGCGGCCGTGACGCCGAGCGCGCGCGAGCCGTCGTACGGCCTCTTGTGGTGGCTGCGCACGCCGCTCGCGTGGACCCCCGCGCGCGCGGCGGCGCTCGCCCGGACCGGGTTCGGTGCGACGGACGCCCTCGCGCCGCTGCTCGGACGGCGCTTCGCCTCCGAGCAGCTCTTCTTCGACGCCGCGCGCCCGCTGCTCGATGCGCGCGCCGACGAGGCGCTGCGCGCCGTGCGCCGCGGCGGGATGGCGCTGCTCGAGCCCGAGCCGAGCGCCGCCAGCGCCTTTTTCGGGGTCGGCGCGCTCGGCCAGCGCCTCGTCGTCTACCCGGCGGCCGAGCTCGTCGTCGTGCGCCAGCACCGGCGCCGCGCCGCCGACGCCACCCGGAGCGCCGCGGTCACCTGGGTGGAGCTCTTCGCGCGCGTCGAGGACCTCTGCCCCGGCCTCGCACCGTGAGCCCGTCCGAGCGCCTCGCGGCGCCGCCGCGCCCCGGGTCTGGTAGGCTCGCCTCCGGCATGCGGTACGAGCCGTCCAGCTGGCGCAAGTGGGTCGTGTCGATGGCGGCGCTGCTCGCGGGCGCCGTCGTCGTGTTCATCGCGGTCTACGCCATCGACTACTTCGCGACCGGCGGTCCCGCGCCCGTCGACGGCAAGGCGCGCTACTTCCTCTTCGACCCGGACCACATCACGGACGCCGTCTCGGCGCTCGGCGGGATGATCGCCGCCGTGCTCGGCATCGTCATCACGGTGGTGAGCATCATCGTGCAGCTCTCCGCCGAGCGCTACACCGGCGTCGCGATGATGTTCTTGCGCGACCGCACGAACATCGGCGTCATGGGCTACTACGTGACGGCCTGCGTGCTCGGCGTGTTCGTCAGCCTCAGCGTGCAGAAGGACTTCGCGCCGCGCCTCACGCTGGTCGCCATGATCGCCGTGACCGCCATCGGCCTCGTGCTGATGGCCCCGTACTTCGCCTACGTGTTCTGGTTCCTCGAGCCCGTGAACATCATCGCGCGCATCCGCAAGGAGGCGGTGAGCGTCGCTCGCTCCGGCGCCCCGGCCTCCGCGGGCGAGGCGAACGAGCGCGCCCAGGCCCAGGTGCTCGGCTCGCTCGAGGAGCTCACCGACCTCATCTCGAACTCGATCTCCGGCAAGGACAAGATCATCGCCAGCCGCGCGGTCGACGCCCTCAAGGACTTCGCCGTCGAGTACGTGCGGCTGAAGCCCGGCGCCACGGGCACCTGGTTCGAGCTCGGCCCCGGCATCCGCGAGAACCCCGACTTCGTCGCGATGGACCCGGAGTCGCGCGGCGACCTCGAGAAGCGCCGCACCTGGGTCGAGTGGAAGGTGATGCGCCAGTACCTCGGCATCTACAACGAGGCCCTCGGGTCGATGCCCGACATCAACTACCTCATCGCCATCGACACCCGGTACATCGGCGAGGCGGCGGCCCAGGCGAAGGACGACGAGCTCGTGGAGCTCGTGTTCCGCTACATGAACTCGTACCTGCGGGCCACCCTCAACGCCAAGGCGGTGCGCACCGCGTACAACGTGCTGAACCAGTACCGGCACCTCGTCGAGTCGATGGTGCGCCTCGACTGCCACAAGGCCGCGACGACGGCCGTCGGGCACATGAAGTACTACGGCGTCGTCAGCTTCGACATGAACCTGCCCTTCGTCACCGAGACGGTCGCCTACGACGTCGCGGCGGTGTGCCAGGTGGCCCACGAGCTGAAGAGCCCGAGCGAGATGTCGATGCTGCGCACCTTCCTCGACCTCGATCGCCCGACCGGCAGGCGCCACCAGGAGCAGGCGCTGAAGGGCGTGCGCAAGGCGCAGGTCAAGCTCGCGGCCTACTACCTCGAGGTGGGCGAGACGGACAAGGCGCGCCTCATCTTCGACGACATGCGCCACGACCCGCGCGACCGGCTCGACGCCATCTGCGTCGAGCTCGACCGCGTCGAGACCAAGGACTTCTGGGAGATCATCGATCGCGGTCGCAACTTCGAGTACATGCCGCCCGCGCAGAAGGCCGCCATGCGGCGCTTCTTCGCCTGGTTCGAGGCCGAGCCGCGCTCGTCGGAGGCCGCGAGCCCGACCGTGACGCCCACCCCGCCGACGGCCGTCGACACCCAGCGCTCCGCCGCGCTCGCGGCGATCGCGGGCGCGCCCACGTCGAGCCACGCCCCGAGCTCCGAGACGAAGGCCGGCGCCGAGCGCACCCCCCGCGCGCGCGAAGAGGCCTAGGAGGGCTTCGGGCTTCGGGCTTCGGGTTCGGGCCCGTAGCCTGAAGTCCGGAGCCTGGAGCCCGCAGCCTCGCGCGCAGCGCGCCTCAGCCCCGGTGCAGCGCTCGCACCACGTCGCGGACGAGGTCGAAGGTGCGTCGCGCCGACGAGACCGAGACCTGCTCGTCCGGACTGTGCACGCCGGTGATGTCGGGCCCCACGCTGATGAGGTCCATCCCGGGGTACTTGGTCCGCAGGGCGCCGCACTCGAGGCCCGCGTGGATCTCGAGCAGCTGGGCCTCCTTGCCGTAGCGCTCTCGGTACGCCTGCTGGAACTTCGCGAGCAGCGGCGACGCGTAGTCGGGGGCCCAGCCCGGGATCATGCGGCCGAGCTTCACCAGGGCGCCATGGGGCGCGGCGATCGCGCGATAGCGTGCCTCGAGCTTGCCGAGCTCGTCGCTAGCCGGCGAGCGGCTCATCAGCGTGAGCTCGAAGCCGCCGTCCGCCGCCTCGGCGACGATGCCGAGGTTGTTCGAGACGAAGGGCTGGGCCGGGTCGCGCGGCGACGCGACGAGCACGCCGCTCGGGATCTCGGCGAGGAGCGCGACGAAGGCGCTGGCCGCCGGTCCCGTCAGCGGCGCGCGGGGCTCCTCGGTCGGCGCGAGCTCGATGCGGAGCTCCGGATCTTCCGCCGTCGCGAGCTTGGCTCGCAGCTCGGCGACGCGTCTCCGCAGCTCCTCGGCCCGGCCCCGCGGCACGCCCACGGTCGCCTTCGCCGCCGACGGGATGACGTTCGGCGCGGTGCCGCCGCGCATCCCGAAGACCACGCCCCCGCAGCCGAGCGCCGCGTCGAGCACCTGGCCGACCACCTTGAGAGCGTTGGTGCGCCCCTTGTGGATCTCGACGCCGGAGTGGCCGCCCTTGATCCCGTCGACGGTGACGGCGAGCACCTCGAGGTCGCCCGCCCGGGCGGCGCGCGCGCCGGGGACCTTCACCTCGAAGTCGAGCGCGCCCGCGGACGCGATCGTGAGGTACCCCTCTTCCTCCGAGTCGAGGTTGATGAGCATCTTCGACCGGAGCCAGCCGGGCGCGACGCCCTGGATGCCCGTGAAGCCCCGCTCCTCGTCCACGGTGAGCAGCACCTCGAGCGGGCCCTCGGTCTGCTCGGCGAGCGCGAGCGCGTAGGCCACGCCGATGCCGTTGTCGGCCCCGAGCGAGGTGCCGTCGGCGCGAATCGAGTCGCCCTCGCGCTTCAGGCGGATCGGCTCGCGGGCGAAGTCGTACGGTGCGCCGTCGCGCGAGACGCACACCATGTCCATGTGGGCCTGGAGCGCCACGATCGGGCCCTTGCCGTCCGGGTGGACCCGCAGGAGCACGTCGCCGACCTCGTTCACCTCGCACGCGATGCCGTGCCGGGCGGCGAACGCCCGGGCGTACTCGCGCACGCCCGCCTCGTTGCCGGTCTCGTGCGGGATGCGCGCGAGCGCGCCGAAGTGGCGCCACATGGCGGCCGGCTCGAGGCCCGCGAGGGCCGGATCGAGCGCCCCTGCATCGGGAGACTGCTCTGTGCGTCGGGATTCGTCGGACATCGGTGTTCCTTTCAGGTGGTCAGGGGTTTCGCCATGCCGCTCAGCGCGCGCGCGACGCGTCCCAGACGAGCACCTCGCCGCTCTCGTGCGCGCTCGCGAGCTCGCGGCCGTCGGGCGCGAAGGCGACGGCCGTGACGGGGCTCGGCGGGCCCGCGAGCTCGCCGCGCGGCTCGAGCCCCGGCAGGGCGTAGAAGCGGACACGCCCGTCGCGGCCAGCCGCGGCCACGAGCGCGCCGCCCGGCGCCACCGCGGCGTCGGTGAAGGACGCCTCGGGCGCGACGGTGTGCGCCACGCGAGCCCCGTCCGAGATGCGGTACACGTCGAGGCGGGTCTGCTCGCCGTCGTAGGTGACGAGGTGCGCGCCGTCCGGGGTGAAGCGCAGGCCGTCGGCGCTCAGCTTCCGGCCCTCGTCGAGCGCGCGCAGGAGCTCGCCGTCGGACGCGCGGTACACGCCGCACACGTCGCGGTACCGGCCGCCCGCGACGAGCAGTGTGCCGTCCGGGCTGCGGGTCGCGACCGCCAGGGTGGCGGCGGGCGCGCAGCCGCGGCGCACGGCGCCGTCGAAGGCGCACACGCGCCCGTCGCCGACGAGGACGGCCGCGTAGCCCGTCCTCGGGTCGAGGTACACGGGCCACGCGCCTGCGCCCCCACTCGACTCGAGTGCGAGGGCCGCCGCGAGCGTCGCGTCCGCGCCGCGCTCCGCCGCGAGCGCCGCCAGCCCGAGCGTCGTCGGCACGGGGAGCGTGCGCCGGTCGGTGATCCCCCCCCGCGCGTCCCAGAGCTCGAGCCCGTCGCCGGAGGTGCTCGCGAGCCGCGTGCCGTCCGCCGCGTAGGCGAGGGCCTGCACGTGGCTTCCGGCCTCGCCCGCGTGGAGCAGCACCTGGCCGGTCGCGCGATCCCAAGCGTCGACGTGGTCGCCGTAGCGCTCGCGCGCGACCACCACCCCGGCGGGCGTCGCGGCCACGGCACCGGGCGAGGTCGTGCCGCGGAAGCTCCGGCGGCGCACGCCCGTCGCCGGGTCGCGCTCGCGGAGTCGACGGTCGCGCGTCGTGAAGAGCGCCCCGTCCGCGCTGAAGCCCACGAGCTCGTCGTGGACCTCCCAGAGCGAGGCGCCGCTGTCGGCCGCGACGACGAGCGTGCGGGAGCCGGAGAGCGAGACGGCGATGCGCCGGCCATCCGGCGCGAAGGCGAGCCGCTGCGCCGCGCCGACGAGCGGGCGCTTCCAGCGCGTGGCGGCGGACTCGACCGCGCGCAGCTCGAGCTCGCCGTCGGCCTCGTCGCGCCCGTAGGCCCGCGACGCGAAGGCGACGCTCGCGCCGTCGGGTGCCACGCCGAGGCCGTCGAGGCGCCGGTCCTCGCGCGGCAGGGCGACCGTGCGGCGCGCACCGCGCTCGGGCGTCCACACGACGAGCTCGCGCGGGCCGTCGTAGGCGCTCGCGTTCCACACGAGGTGCCGCCCGTTCGGCGCGAGCTCGAGGTCGTCGAGCTCGGCTCCGGCGTCGAGCGCGTGGCGCTGCCGGCCGCTCGCCGCGTCGTAGACGCGCACCTCGTGACCGGAATCGCGCCGCACGGCGAGCGCGACGCTCCGGCCGTCGAGCGCGAAGCGCGCGTAGCCCGTCGCGCCGTAGGGCGCCGCGGGGGTGAGCTCGCGCACGCGTGCGCCGGTGCGCGCGTCGTAGAGCGCGTAGCTCCCATCCTCCTCGACGGCCGCCACGCGCGCGCCGTCGCCCGCGAGCGCGTCGTCCCGAGGGCGCGGCCGCGGCGCCGCGAGCCGTCGCAGCGCGCCCGGCGGGAGCGCCGGTCCCGGGCCCTGCGCGGCCGGTCCGAGATCCACGCGCGCCGGACCGTGCGCCAGCAGCGGATCGGCGAGCTCGAGCGTGGCCACGCCCGGCGGTGGCCCGAGCGCCTCGAGCGGGGCGGGGGGCGCGCCCGCACTCGGGGCGAAGAGGCCCACGCTGCCAGGGCCGAGCAGCGGCGGCGACGCGACGTCCGCTGCCTGTGGCCCGGCAGTCCCCGCCGCGGTCGGGGGGGGGGGGCGCGGGGCGGGGGGGGGGGGGGG
>JACRDA010000320.1 GCA_016212965.1 Myxococcales bacterium | reverse complement strand
CGCGCGGAGCCTCCGCCCGAGCCGCCTCGGGCTCGCGGCGCGGGGCCGCGGGTCGGGCAGGCTCCACCGGCTCGGGCACGGGCGGTGGCGGCGTCTCGCGCCTGCGGCGCGCGGCCTCCTCGGGGAGCTCGGGGCGCGCGGCCAGGTGCTCGTGCAGGATGCCGGCGAGGATCGCCTCGCTGTCGTCGTGGGTGAGCAGCCGACGCGCGAGCGCCCGGTACTCGGGGTCGCGTCCGCGCGGCGCGAAGGTCGCGCAGAGGCTCTCGACGATGTCGGCCTCGCCGCGCGTGCGCTGCTCGGTCATCGTGGGCAGGCGCCGCTCGATCGGGCGGATCTTGTAGGTGAGCCGCACGAGGTAGAGCGCACCGATGTCCTGCGGGTTGACGAGCGACACCGCCGTGCCGGTACGGCCGGCGCGGCCGGTGCGGCCGGTGCGGTGCACGTAGGCCTCGGCGTCCTGCGGGAAGTCGTAGTTGATGACGTGGGTGAGGTGCGAGATGTCGATGCCCCGCGCTGCCACGTCCGTGGCGACGAGGTAGCGCAGGCGGCCCTCGCGCGCCGCGCGCATCGTCTTCTCGCGGTCGCTCTGGGGCAGATCGCCGTTGAGCCAATCGGCGTCGTAGCCGAGCCGGCACAGGCCCTGCGCCAGGCGTTCGGTCGCCTCGCGCGTGTTGCAGAAGATGAGCGCGCCCTCGGGGTTCTCGACCTCGAGAATCGCGGCGAGGGCGGCGAGCTTGTCGCCGCTCACGAAGTAGATGAAGTGCTGGATCTCGAGCGCGCCGATGTGGTCGCCCGACAGCGTGATGAACTCGGGCTTGCGCAGCTTGGTGCGCGCCATGCGCTCGATGTCGGGCGGGAGCGTGGCGCTGAAGAGCAGCGTCTGCCGGTTCTCGGGGAGGCGCTCCATGATGGCGTTGAGCTCGCGCTCGAAGCCCATGCTGAGCATCTCGTCGGCCTCGTCGAGCACGAGGGTGCGGATGTTGCTCGGGTCGAGCGTGCGGCGCCGCAGGTGGTCGAGCATGCGCCCGGGTGTCGCGACCACGATCTGCGCGCCGTTGGCGATGGCCTGGACCTGCGGCGGCATCGGCGCGCCGCCGTAGATGGCCACGGGCTCGATCTCGCGGTGCTTGCCGAGCAGCGCGATCTCGCGCGACACCTGCACGGCGAGCTCGCGCGTGGGGCACAGCACGAGGGCCTGGGGCGCCTTCTGCGAGCGGCGCACCAGGCGATCGACCATCGGCAGCCCGAAGGCCGCGGTCTTGCCCGTTCCGGTCCGCGCCTGCACCACGCAGTCGGTGCCCGAGCAGGCGGGCTGCCACACCGCGAGCTGCACCGGCGTGGGCGTGACGTAGCCCATCTCGCGGAGCGACTCGCGCAGCTCCGCGGACAGGGGCAGCGCGTCGAAGGTGGGCGGGGCAGGGGCCTCGCCCGGATCGGCGGCGGCGCTCGCCGCGGGGCTCTCCGGGCGCTCTTTGCCCGGCGTGTTGTCTGTCACCATGGGGGTCTCGATGTTCGTGCCCGCCGGTGCCGCGCGTCGGCCGCGCGGGGGCGCGGGGGCGGTCCTCGGGCTCGGGCCACGGGCATTTAGCTCGCGCCCGGCCCGAGCGATAGGCTTTCCTTCGGCGCCGGCGCGCCGACCCGTCAGCGCGACGATGGTCCCGCGGCCGGCAGCGCGTCGCCGAGCAGCTCGTCGACCAGGTTCTGGGCCTGCCGGCGCAGGGTCGCGAGCTCCACGGCGGCGCTCCGCACCCCGTGCTCCTCGGCGTAGCGGAGCCTTTCGATCAGCGTGAGCGCCCCCTGCTCGACCTCGTCGCGCCCGCGGCACAGGTCGCGCACGGCGTCGAGGTACTGCCAGTCGAGCGCGACCGCCTCGCGGAAGCGGACGAGCGCCGCCTCGTCGGCGGTCGAGACGACCGCGTCGTCGGCTTCCGCGCGGCCGCGCTGGATCGCGACGTAGAGGGCGCGCACGCCTTCCCGACAGCTGGGATACGGGGCCTCTCCGTGCGGACCGTGGAAGAATACCTGCGTCGTGAGCTGCACCGTCGCGGCGAGCCCCACGGCGCCACAGACCGCGAGGTGGACGACCCGACCCACGCGCCGCCCCGTGCGTTCCGCGCCCGTCGCGCCCGGTGCGGGGACCGGGCCCGCGGGCGGCGGCGCGCCGACGGCCGGGGCGTCCGGGGGCGGCGGCGGGCGGGAGCGGTGGTTCACCGGGCCCCCCGTCCGGCGGGAGCCCGCGCCGGGGCCGCTCGATCGTGGGAGCTCGTCGGCAGCATGGTGTCCCTGCCCGTATATCGAAGGGGCGCTCGCCGCACAACGTCCGCCGAGCCCGAGGCGCCCGGTCGCTCAGTGCCACACCCCTATCCCGAGCCCGAAGCTCTGGTAGCGCGGCGCGAGATCGGCGTAGGCCCCGAGCTTGTAGGTGATGGGGGGAACCAGGTCCCAGAACGTCGTGGAGAAGAGGCGCACGTCGGCGCCGAAGGTGAAGTGGAGCCGGCCCGGACCGGGGGCACAGCTCTCGGGCTCGTAGCGGAAGCGGTTCGCCTCGAGGTAGCTGCCGAAACGCATCTGCAGCCACTGCGGGACGTGCTCTGTCTCGACGCCCACCCGCGGCGAGAAGGTCGCTCGCTCGCCGGATGCCAAGGCCCGGCACGGGCTCGTGGCTCCCGGTGCGAGCGGCGCGGACACGGCACCCTGGCCGAGGAACCGCTCGATGTGCACGGCGTCGGGCACCGCGCCGGTCACCAGGAGCTCGAGCAACAAGAGCAGGTGCTCGCGCGGCCAGTTGTCGGCGCGCGCGCGGCGCTCGGCCGCGAGGTCCTCGCGATCGCGCTCGAGATCGACGGCGTCGGCGCTCGCCCGCTCCGCCTCGTCGGCGAGCAGGGTGCGGCGCAGGGCGTCTCGGGTCGAAGGGTCCGCGACGAGGGCGAGCTGGCGCTCGAGGGCTGCGCGTCGTGCCGCGCGCCGCGTCGCGTAGCGGGCCTCGAGCGCGCGCTCGTCGGCGCCCGGATCGATCCACGAGGGGTTGAGCGGGCGGGGGCCGACCTGCAGTGCGGCCCCGATCTCGACCTCCCAGGGGAGCACGAAGCGCTGGGGCAGGACGAGCCCGCCGGCGCGCGCGGTGCCGTGCTCGTCGACGGCGGCGCCGGGCCCGACCGAGGCGCTCGTCGCGACGCCGTTGCGGTAGGTGGCTCCGATGCGGAAGGGCGCCCAGTTCGGGCGCACCAGGATCCCGACCTCCGGGGCTGCGCCGAGCATCGTGAGCGCGGTGTCCGTCGCCCCGATGCCGAGCGTGGTCGCCCGGGCGCCGCCGCCGAGCGTGAGCTGCCCCTCGAGCAACGTCCAGGCGACGAGCAGGTGGTAGCGGCCGAGCGTGACGTCGGTGGTGCGCCCGCCGACGTCGAGGCCGTAGCGCAGCAGATCGCCGAAGAAGCCGATGCCGAACGAGCCCACCTGCAGGATGGCACCGGCCTCGAGGTAGAGGAAATCCGAGTAGTCCGTGTCGACCGAGCCGCTGTTCGCGAAGTCGTTGTGGCCGAAGAGCGCCACCGGCTTCGACAGCGAAGCGTCGAGGTCGACGTCGACGAAGCGCACCGCCGACGGCGAGCGGACGGCGGGGGTCGCGGCGTTCGTCACGAGCCCCGCGATGCCCTCGGCGAGCCCCGCGTAGGCGCCCCCGAGGCCGGTCACCCGCACCGGCGCGAGCAGCGGGCCCTGGGTGACGTCCACCACGTACGGCGGGACGAGGTCGTACCCTCCGTCGGGCGGCGCCGCGAGGGCCGCGCGGGGCGCGGTGGCTGCGAGCGCCACGATGGCGCGCGCGCCGAGCCCGGCCACGCGCCTCGCCCGCGCACCCGTCACGGTGCCTCCGCGCCCCCCCGCAAGAGCAGGGCGACGAGCGCCGCGAAGCTCTCGACCTTGTGGCCCTCGAGCTCCCCCGACATGTGGAGCGCCGGTGCCGCGCCGCCCGCGAAGAGCGTTGCGAGCTCCCCGGAGAGCGACGTGGCGAGCGTCCCCACGCGCCGCTCGCCACGCGAGAAGCTGCCCTCGCCGGTCCCATGGCCGTGCTCGTAGCTGCCGGCGAAGCGCAGATCGAGCGGCGCCGCGAGCAGGGCGCCGGTCGGACCGTCCGCGCTGACGAGTCGCAGCTGCGAGGCGTGGAGCTCGAGCGTGGCGCGCGGCGCGACGAAGGTGCCGGTGACGGCGGCGGCCGCCTCGAGCTCCCCGTCGAGGGCAGGCAGCGCGCTGCGCCACGCCGGGGACAGGGCCGCGACCGCCGCCGCCTGCTGTCGGCCCGTGCGCAGCGCGACCGCCAGCGGCGTGTGCCGGAGCATTTCGAGCACCGTGGCGCCTCCGGCGAACAGGCGCTCGAGCGCCAGGGTGCCGTGGGCCTCGAGCCGGGCGAGCGGTGCGCTCGCCCCGGAGCGCGCGCGTGCCTCGAGCGCGAGCGCGTAGGCTCCGTCGGCCGCGAGCCCCCCGTCGAGGGCGAGGTCGAGCCGGTCGCTCGCCGCGATGTCGCCGCGGTCGTCGTCGCCGACGTCGACGTCGAGGTTCTCCGTGTGGAGGGAAAGGCGCGGCGCGTGCGGGTAGCGAGCGCCGCGCGGGCGCGCGAGCTCGAGCGCGGCGCTCAGCCGACCCGCGAGCCGGCGCACCGGCAGCGCGAGCGCCGCGACGGTCTCGAAGCACCGGAGCTCCAGGCCGTCGAGCGCCACCGAGCCGGCGAGCGGCACGTCGCGGTAGCTCGCCGGGTCGAAGAGCGGGCCGCCGAGCGTCGCGCGCAGATCCGCGACCCGGACGGCGCCGATGGACTTGCCGCAGGGGTCGTCGGGGTTGCGGCTCGTCGGCCCGAGCGTCAGGCGTCCCTCGGCGCGCACCTCGTCGCCGGTGCGCGTGACGTCGAGCCCACCCTCGAGGCCCGAGAGCACGAGGACGCTGCCGCCCGTGACGCCGACGTGCAGGTGCGCGGCGCGCGCGGCGTCGAACACGGCCTCGGCGCTCACGAGGCCGCGCAGGGTCTGCGGGCTCCCGAGGAGCTTGCCGAGCGGACCGAGGTCGAGGTCGATCGCGACGAGGCGCCCGCGCGGCTCGCCGTCGGCGATGGCGAGGCTGCCGGTGACGATCCCGCGCCCGAGTCCCGCCAGCGACACGCCGTCGAGCCGGACGCCGCGGCCGGCGGGCGCGATCCGGGCGATGCGGCCCGCGAGCTCCGCGTCGAAGCGCCGCAGCCGCACGGAGAGGCCGCGCGCCTCGAGCTCCGCCGGCACGAGCGTGCCGCTCACGTCGAAGCGCCGCTCGTCGCCGTCGTCGCCATGGAGCGCGAAGCGGAGCTCTGCGGCAGAGCCCTCGGCGCTCGCCCAGAGGTTGCGGAGCGCCACGGCACCGGCGCTCGCGCCGGCGAGGGCGCGGGTGGCCCGGCCGCGCGCCTCTGCGAGCGGCACGCCGGCCGGCTTGTCGAAGCTCGCGTCGAGCTTGCCGCCGAAGGCCCGCCAGGGGCCGCGCACAAGCTCCGCCACCTCGACCCGGGCCTCGGCGTGGAGCGCGCCGGCCCGCAGGGTGGCTCGGGCGCGGGCGCGCGCCCGCCCGCGCAGGCCCGGAGCGACGCCGGGCACGAGCCGAGCGAGCGCCTCGATGCGGGGCACGTCGCAGAGGGCGCGCGCTTCGAGCTCCCCGTCGCGGAGCTCGAGGGCGGCCGTGCCTTGTAGCGGCGGCGCGCCGCGGGCCGCGTCGTCGCCCGGGCTGACGAAGCGCAGGCGCGCGGTCACCTCGCGGCCGCTCAGGTGGGCCTCGCCCTCGGCGCCCGGCAACGGCAGGCCCGCGAGGCGCGACGGGGCGGTGCGCACGGCGACCTCGATGTCGCCGCCGACCGTGCCGCGCGCCTGGGCGGACGCGGCGAGGTCGGTCTCCGGCAGGCCGGGCTCGACGGCGCGTGCGTCGAAATGGCTGACGGTGGCGCGCAGCTCGAAGGTCGGCTCGGCGGTGAGGTCGACGGCGCCCGCGACGCTCGCCACCGAGGGCGCGCGACCCCCGAGGCCTGCCAGGCTGGCGCTGCCGTCGAGCCACAGCCGCCGCGTGGTGCCGCGCAGATCGACCCCTGCGCTCCCGAGCGCGAAGCGCGGGACGGACGGCAGGAAGGGCTCGAAGGCGCTCGGCTCGATGCGCGGCGCGCGCACGGCCAGCCAGACGCTCTCGCCTTCGACGCGACCGTGAGCGGAGAAGGCGAGGGTGCCGACGCTGCCCTCGACGTCTCCTTCGACGACGAGCGGGGGCGCGCGCAGGCTGCCGGCGAGGTTCGCGGCGATCGCGGCCGGGAGCAGGCGGTCCTCGACGAGCGCGGCGTGCTCCAGCTCGACGGCGACGGTGCCGTCCACGAAGCGCGCGGACAGGGTGACGTCGGAGAGCCGCGCCGCGACGGCGGCCCCCGCGGGGAGCGTGCCATCGATGCGCAGCTCGGCCACGGTCACGCGCTCGAGCTCGACGGACAGCGGGCGCGCCGGCGGCTCCTCGGGCTCGGTCGGCTCCGGCTCGGGCTCCGGCTCCGGCGGCGCGAAGGCCGCGCCGAGCAGGAGCACGCCGTCCGCGTCGCGCTCGAGCGAGACGCGTGCGCTCTCGATGCGCAGCGCCGGGACGCGCAGCTCGCCCGCGCGGAGCGCGCGCAACGTCTGGCCGATCTCCGAGAGCTCGAGCTCCACGCCGTCGAGGTGCAGGACCTCCGTCCCGTCGGGGGCGCGCGCCGTGAGCCGGCCGAAGCGTGCGCCGCCGAAGGACAGGAGCTCGAGGTCCCGGACCTCGACCTGTCCTCGGAAGCTCCCCGCGAGCGCGGCGTTGACCCCTGCCGTGGTGAGGCGGCGCGTGGCGGCGAGCCCGAGGTGCAGGATCGCCCCCACGGCGAGCGCCACGACGAACACGAGCCCGAGCCCGAGCGCGCGAAGCACGCCGGTGGCGTGGCGCCGCAGGCGCGACGTGGGCTGTTCGGCGCTCACGCCCGCAGTGTAGCAGCGCCGGCGGGGGGTGCGGTCCGGGCGCGCTGCCCGGCGTGCGCGCGGCGCGCGGCGCGCCTCACTTCGGCAGCTGCTGCAGCTCGCGGAAACACTGCCCGAGCTCCGGCTTGCTGCGCAGCGGCGCCGAGAAACGCGTGGCGAGCTGCACCAGCTCCGGCTCGATCTCGTCGGCCTGGTGGCCGAGCCCGGCGAGCTCCTCGGCCGCGCTGTCGACCTCCTGGGCCACGTTCGACTCGTGCACGCGCAGCGCGGCGCGCAGCTCCTCGAGCTGCACGCTGAGCTCGGTGAACTGCTGGTCGTGCTTGGCGGCGTCGGTCTCGCACGCGAGCTGGGCCGAGCGCACCCCCCACCACTTCTCGACCAGCTCGGCCATGCCACGGTAGGCGTCGGCGAGCTCCTTGTACGGCTCGGTGAAGCCCGAGCGGCCCTCCCAGCGCACGAGCTCCTTGTGGAGCTCGAGCAGCAGCGGCTTGAAGGTGGCGGACTTCGCCGCGTGCTTCTCGGCGGCGAGCTTGAGCGGCGCGAGCTCGGCGCGCACCTCGCGCGCCTGGGTGTTGACCTCGGCCATCTGGGCGGCGAGGCGCTCGCGACCGTCGCGCGCGCGCTCGAGGGCGTCCTCGAGATTGGCGAGGTGGAAGCTGCCCTGCTTGGCGATCTCGTTGAGCGACTCGAGCTTGCCGGCGAGCGTCGCGAGCGTGCTCTGGAGATCGGGCGGCGCGCCGTTCGGGAAGCCGATCTGGGCCATCTTGCGGAACAGCCCGAGGTACCTGCCCCAGCGGGCGAAGGTCGGGTCGAGCTCCGGGGCGGGCCGCGGTCGGCGCTCCTCGATCTCGAGCCGCGGTCGCGGTGGCGGCGGCACCGGCACGCCGAGCTCCTCGCACAGCGCCCCGAGCTCGTCGAGGGCGTGCTGGGTCTGGGGTCGGTTCTGCGGGAAGCGCTCGCACAGCGCGGCCACGAACGCCGTCACGCGCGGCGGCTTGTCGCCGAGGGCGCCCCGGGTCGTGTCGGCGGTGAGCCCGGTGAGCTTGCTCCGGAGCTCGCGCACGTCGGCGCCCTCGGCGGGAAGCTTCTTCGTCAGCATCTGGAAGAGCAGCGCCCCGAGCGCGAAGAGGTCCGCCTCGGCGCTCGAGCGCTTCTCGGGCGAGAGCTCGGGGGCGAGGTAGCGCTGGGCGGGGAACGACTGCCCGTCCTCCTCCCAAGGCTCGCGCAGCGCACAGCGACCGAGCCCCGCCTCGAGGAGCGTCACGCGCCCGTCCGGCCCGACGAGCACGTTGCTCGGTCGGAGGTCGCCGTGCGCGCCGCCGAAGTCGTGCACGTGGCCGAGGGCCCGCAGGATCTGCAGCGCCGTGCCGAGCGCCCGGGCGAGCTCGAGCGGTCCCTTGCGGACCTGCTCGGTGAGCGGGCGCCCCTCGATGGGCGGGTACGCGGCGAACGGGCGACCGTCGCTCGCGATGCCACCGCCGATGACCTCGGCGACGAGCCCCGGCATGCCCACCCGGCGCGCGGTTCCGAGCGCCTCGTTGAAGCGCCGGCGCGCCGGCTCGGCGAGCGGCGCCTTCCACACCTTGAGCAGGCACTGGCTGGTCGTCAGCCGGTAGCGCGCCCGGGAGATCCGCGCCCACGGGCTCTCGCCCACCGGCTCGATCGCGCGGTACAGCCCGGCCACCGAGTCTCCGGCGTCGTCGGTCGCCACGAGCGTCGCCCCGTCGATGAAGCAGAACGTGCTGTCGCTCGGATAGGAGAGGTTGCACTGCGGGCAGTTCTTCATGCGTGTGGCTCGGTCCCCGTCGTGGGCGTCCGCGCGCGAGCGGCGCGCGAGACGACGCAGCGCCCGCGCGGACAGCCCGCGCATCGTAGTACCGCACGCCGCGGTCGGGAAGTCGCCCCGGCTGACGCTCTCAGCCTGGGCGCCCGGGCGGTAGCGGCGCGGGGCCGTCCGCGGCCGCAGCCGGCGCCGCGCCCGGCGTCTCGCTACCCGGCAGTGGCGGCAGGTCCTTGTCCGGGTCCGTGCCGGGCCCGACCAGGAACTCCTCGTCGCTCGGCGGGTAGATGTCCTTCGTCTCCTCGTCGCGGTCGCCGTCGCGCAACTTGATGTGGCGCACCTTCTTCACGACGAGACCGCGGATGCCCTTCTTCTTCTGGACGACCTTGCCGGCCTCGAGACCGGGCGCCTCGGTCACCTTGCGCTTGTAGGACATCGTGCGCACGGTGGCCGACTCGAAGCTCACCTCGGCGGGGCGCTCGCGGCCCCAGAGCTCGAAGGTGAGCTTGCCCTGCTCGGCGCGGGCGTGCACCACGATGGGGAAGTCGAAGCCGTTGCGCAGCTTGAGGTCGATGTGCGGGTACGCCACCGTCGCGTCCAGGCCCGCCGGCAGGTAGCCGATCGGCCGCGAGTGTGGGCTGCGCGCCACGATGTCGAGGCCCGCCAGGTAGGCCGTGCTGTACAGCGTGCTCGCCACCTGGCAGGTGCCGCCGCCGACCCCAGTACGCATCTCGCCGCGGTAGATCTCGCCTGCGAGCGCGAAGCCATTGTCGAGGCTGCGCGGACCGACGAGCTGGTTGAAAGACACGACCTCGCCCGGCATGAGGACGGCTCCGTCGACGCCGCGCGCGGCGCGGGCGACGTTCTGCGCGCGACCGGCCTGACCGCCGCCGAACCCGAACACGGTCTCGCGCCGCAGGAGCAGCGTGCTCCGCACGACGCTCGCCACGGCCTCGCGGGTGGCCGCGGGTGGCAGGTGCGTGAAGGGCAGCTCGACGCGGAGCGGCGCCTCCGCGTCGCCGGCCGGCGCGCTGGCGAGGGCGCGCTCGACCGCCTCGACGGCCGCGAAGGCGTCGGCGAGCGCGGCATCGCGGTGCTCGGTCGCGACGCCCCGTGCGAAGTCCCAGCGCGAGGGCACGGCGGGCTCGTCGCGCTCGGCCTTGTACTCGGTCACGGTCGCCGCGAGCGCCTCGACGGGAAGGCGCACCCGGAGCGCGACCGCGCGGCGGCCGGCGCGCGCCTCGGCGGCCTCGTCGAGGCGGCGGAGCACCGGGCCCTCGTGGGCGACGGCGCCGACCGCGGCACGCAAGGCCTCGGCGTCCACCTCGCCGCCGAGCTCCCCGACGGTCGCGGCCTGGAGCAGGCGAGCGCCGTCGTGGAGCTCGATGCGGCGCTCGAGTCGGGCCGCGACCCGGCGGGCCACGACGTCGTCCACGCGCTCGCCCCGCCCGACCGCGACGCCGTCGACGTACAGGCCCTCGGCGACCTCGCCGTCGCGCGGCAGCTGCGCGTCCACGTAGCGCTCCGCAGCGAGCGCCGCGCCCCCGACGAGCGACCCGGCGAGGCTCAGGCGCAGCAGGATGCGGTAGACGCGACGCATGCGGTTGGCAGTGGCAACGCCCGAACTGGCCCGGGCGCTTCCGAGCGTATCAGATCCGCCGCTAGAGCCCGATCGCGCTCCGGTGGACCCAGCCTTCCTTGCCCTGGAACTGGATGCGGCACCAGTCCTTGCGCCGACCGAGCAGCTTGACGCGCGTCCCGCGCACGAGCCGCGCCAGCTCCTTGCCGGTCTTCGGCTCGTCGCGGACGAGCACGCTGTCCCAGCTCACCGTCGCGAGATCGGGGTCCACGGCCGGACCCGCCGAGGCCGACTCGCTCGGCGCGGGCGAGGGCGTGGCGGCGGCGCCGGGCGGGGAGAACGTTATCGTGTAAATAACACGATATTTCGCATGTTTGTGCTGTATTTTCTCATGCGATACGTCCGAGATGAAGTCGGCCGTGCACGCGAGGATTCCGTTCACCGTCGTCGCGGGCAGCTCGCTCTTCTTGCCCCGGACGACCTTCACCTCGCCCTTGTCGAAGTGGAGGTCGAAGCCGAGCTCGAGCTCGCCCTGCAGGCCGATCGCGGAGGGGCAGCTGACGAGCTGCTTGAGGGGGGGGATGAGGACGCGGTCGACCGGCAGGGCCCCGCACTCGTTCGGGTCGAGCTTCTCGTTCTTCTTGTTCCAGCACTGCGCGATCGTCCCCTGGCCGACTTCGACCCGTTGCTTGTTGCTCGGCGTGGTCGCGCTCGGGGCGGCGCTCGTGCCCGCCGTGACCAGCGCGGCCGCCGGCGGGGCGCTGCCGGGCGAAGCTGGCGCGGCCCCGGCCGCGGTGCCGGCGGCCGCCACGGTCGGGTCCTTCGCGCCGGGCACCTCGGGGCCGATGCGCACCCCCGCGAGCCGCGGCCACGCGAGCCCGATAGCGAGACCGCCCGCGACGAACAGCGCCACGCGGCCCCATCGGGGGCGATCGTGGTCCTTCGTGGGAACGGCTACTTCGAGGGGCCGGTTGCGTCGCAGCATCGGTCGGAGGGCTCGCTTCGGACTAGCACCGACGGGCCGCTGCAACCAAGAAAGCTAGGTCGCCTTCTAGAACAGCTCGCTCAGCGGCCGCAGGCGCGATTGCGCGACGGCGAAGGTCGCGTCGAGCCCGGCCTTGCGGACGTAGAACACGCTCGTCTCGCGCCAGATCTCGCCCGCGCCGACCTCGAGGCGGAGCTTCTCGGGCGGGTCGGCGGCGCCGGGCGGTGCGAGCTCGAGCTCGAGCGCGAGCAGGGGCGCGTCGAAGCCCTCCGCCTTGTCCTTCGGGCCGAGCCTCACGACCCCTTCGGCCATGAGCTGCCGGAGCGCGTCCTCGACCACCGCGGCGGCCGCCTCGGTCTTGTTGGGGCCGCTCCGGACCGTCAGGTGGGCGCCCTTGCGCTCCAGCCGGAGCACCTCGGCGCCCTTCTTCACCGCGACCGCCGTGACGCGCGCGAGGTCGACGAGCAAGCCCCCGCGGTCGAGCAGCCAGCCCAGCGCCGCCTCGCCGAGACCCTTCGGGGCGACGAACACCGCCGGATCGTCGTCGTGGCGGGCGAAGTAGCCGCCCTCGGTCGGCGCCCCGAGCGACACCCGGAGCTTGCGCCACGGCCCGTCGGGCTTGCCTTCCTCGGCGACGTCCGCCTCGAGCTCGCACCAGGGCGCGTCGAGGCCCATCGCGGCGTCCGCCTTCTCGGCGTTCCAGCCGACGGCGCGCAGCGAGCCGAAGCGCTCCGCGAGCTCGCTCGCGAGCCCCGGATCGGCGCGCAGGCCCTCGAGCTTGGGCTCGAGCATCGTCCAGGCGCCGTTGACGTCGCGGCGCAGCTCCTGACGCTGGGACCGGGCGCGCAGGCGCAGTCCGCGGAACCACTTGAGCTCGACCGTGTAGATCTCGAGCGCGCGCAGGGTCGCGGAGTCGGGCTGGAGCGCGCGGGCGGCGGTCGCGTCGACCGAGAGCAGGGTACCGTCCTCGACGCGCTCGAGCGCGACCTTGCCGGCGAGTTCGACCCCCAGGTTGAGCAGCTCGGTTCGCTCCTCGCCGCCGGGGCGCCCGAGCGAGATGACGCGCGCCGTGCCCGCGGGCGGCGCGAGCCCGAGCGCGGCGCGGTCGCTCGTCGCCGGCAGGAGCTCGCCCTCGAGCGCGAGGATGCGGTCGAGGCGCCCCTCGACCACGTCGCCCGAGAGCTGCGTGTCGATGGGCGCGCGCATGTGCCAGCCCTCCTCGCGGCGCGCGAGCTCGAGCTTGCGACTGGCGTCGGTGAGCTTGAGCTCGAGCACGTCGTGGGCCTCGGCGCCGACGACGTGACGATCGACGAGCGCCTCCTCGGTGAGCTCGAGCGCGCGCGCGGCCGCGTCGCCGACGCAGGCCGCGACGGGGCGCGCCCCCGTGCGCACGAGGTAGACGCCTGCGCCGCCGTCGGGGCACGCGCCGCCCACCTCGAGACGCGCCGCAGGCCGCGTCGCGTCGCGCGGCGTCAGCGTCAGGGTGAAGCGCGCGCCGGGGTTCGAGCTCGGGACGGGACCCGGCGGGAAGCGCTCGGCCTCGAGGCGACCGAGCGCGCCGAGCAGGCCGGACACGCCCTCGCGCGCGGCGACGAGCACCTCGACGCCGACGCACAGGCGGTGGGCTCGCTGCTCGGCACGCTCGAGTTCGCGGGCTTCGAGCGCGCCGCGAGCGGCGCCGCGGCCGACGCGGCGCTCGCCGACGTGCTCGTCGCGCTG
>JACRDA010000334.1 GCA_016212965.1 Myxococcales bacterium | reverse complement strand
TCACTCGATCCGCCCGGAAGCGAGCGAGCGGAACCACGGAGTCACGGAAGCACGGAGCGTGACACGGAGGGGCCCCTGAACTTCGCCGGCTCCGTGCAGCTCTCCGTGTCTCCGTGTCTCAGTGGTTGTCTCTTTCTGGGTACTTGGATGCGAGATACAGGTTCCTGCCGGAGTGAGCGCCGAGGTCGTGTCGGACGACGCACGACTCCGAGCGCTACGGCGGCGCGGACTCGGGCGGGTCGGTCGGCCGGCCCGCGGGGCGCGCGGTGGGCGTCACCTCGATGCGCTCGGCGCGGCGCGCGCTCGCCTTCAGC
Source organism: Myxococcales bacterium (assembly GCA_016212965.1). Classification (GTDB taxonomy): domain Bacteria; phylum Myxococcota_A; class Polyangia; order Polyangiales; family Polyangiaceae; genus JACRDA01. Next base: position 2,379 of record JACRDA010000334.1, on the reverse strand, counting down.
ACCTTGAAGGTGACGCCGTTGTAGCGTGCCACCTCGTCCGCGACCGGTACGTGGCCGAGCAGATCCGCCACGAAGCCGCCGATGGTCACGAAATCGCTCTTGTCGTCGATGTCGAGCAGCTTGAACACCTTGCGGGTCTCGGCCCAGCCGCGACACACGAAGGAGCCGTCCGGCCGGAGCACGATGAGCTTCTCGACGTGGTCGGTCTCGTCGTGGATCTCGCCGACGATCTCCTCGAGCACGTCCTCGAGCGACACGACCCCCTGCGTTCCACCGTACTCGTCGACCACGACCGCGAGGTGCTTGCGCTCCTCCTGGAACAGCCGGAGCACGTGATCGAGGGTCTTGGTCTCGGGCACGACCAGCAGCGGGGTGACGAGCCGCTTCCAGTCGAGCGCCTCCGGGTCGCGGTAGATCTGGAACAAGAGCTCCTTGACGAGCACCACCCCCTCGACATCGTCGAGCTCGCCGGTGGGCGTGTACGGCAGCCGGCTGAGACCGCTCTGGCGGATGACCTCGAGGTTCTCCTCGAGCGTGCGGTCGCCCGACAGGAAGACGATGGCGTGGCGCGGCACCATCACGTCGAAGACCGTCAGCTCACGCAGGCTCGTCACGCCCTCGATGAAGGCGGCGATGCGCGGCCCGACGTCGCTCTCGGTGCGGCCGAGCGCCGCCATGAGGCGGATCTCCTCGATGGAGGTCGCCGGCCGGTGCGCCTGCCCGCGCGTGAGCACCCGCGAGATCAGGTTCGTCAGGTAGATGAGCGGCTTCAGGAGCAGGATGAGCGTCGGCAGCGCCAGCGCCACGGGCACGGCGAGCTGGTGCGCGAAGTTCACGCCGAGCGTCTTCGGGATGATCTCGGCGAACACGAGGACGGCCACCGCGTAGGCGACGGAGAAGATCCACAGGGTCTCGACGCCGGCCAGGCGCTCGTACTGCGAGCCGGCGATCGTGGCGCCGATGGTGTGGGCGAGCGTGTTCAGCGTGAGGACGGCGGCGATGGGCACGTCGATGTCGCGCTGGTAGCCGCGCATGAGCTTGCCGGCGCGCGTCCCCTTGCGGACCATGGCCTCGACCTGTGTCCGGGTCACGGTGAGCAGCGTCCCCTCCGCGATCGAGCAGAGGAACGAGAAGACGAGACCGGCGGTGACCGCGAGGACGAGGACGAGCATCGGGGCAGACGACTGAGCAAGTGCCGCTGCGGGCCCGCCTCGCGGCAGCCGCTCACGCGGGTTCGGCGGAGCCTACCACGAGGCGGCCGCCAGGGCGTCCATGGTCGTACCTTTAACTACATCGTGGAGGCTCGGCCGTTGCGCGGGGGCGCGGATCCGGTATGGGTGCCGGGTGTCCCTGCACGTCGACGCCCGCGAGCTCGCCCGGCTGCTCGGAGCGGCCCTGCTGGCGAGTGCGTGCAGCGCGAGCGACCGCGCCGGACCCGAGCTGCCGGCGAGTGTCGCGCGCGCCCCGAGCGCCACGGCCGCCGACGCGCCGACGGCGCACGCGAGCGCGCCGAGCGCCACCGCCACCGCGAGCACCCGCCCCGCGCGGCCGACCCGCGTCACCCAGGCGGCGCCCGTCGGCGCGCTGCGGCGCACGGGGCACGCGTGTGGCGCGGGCGGCTGCGGCGCCGGCTCGTGCGGCTGAGAAGGAGCGACGCGTGGCAGGCTTCGTCCCGAAGGGCTTGTTCGGTCTCGTGCGCGAGATCGCCCGGCACCTCTTGCGCCGGCCGGTGGTCGGCATCGCCGCGGTGGCCCGCACGGCCGACGGCCGCGTGCTGCTCGTCCGCCGCGGCGACACCGGAGAGTGGGCGCTGCCCGGAGGCACGCTCGAGTGGGGCGAGACGCTGGCGCGGGCCCTGCCGCGCGAGATCGAGGAGGAGACCGGCGCCCGCTTCGTGCGCGCCGGCGCCGTGACCGGCGTCTACTCGCGGCCCGACCGCGACCCGCGCTTCCACGCGGTCACGGTGTGCGCCCTGTGCGAGGTCGAGGGACCGGTGCGCGGGCCCGAGAACCCGCTCGAGATCCGCGAAGCGCGCCTGTTCGCGCCGCCCGAGCTGCCGGCCGAGTTCGCCATGGGCATGCGCGAGATGCTCGACCACGCCCTCGCGGGCGGCCCGGTCGCGCTCGAGTAAATCCGCCGCCTACCCGAGCGCCGAGCGGCGCGCTATAGGTTGCCCCCCGAGCCGCCGAGCCCGCGGCCCGCCCGCTCGCGCATGTTCACCCGACTTCGCTCCGGCCCTCCGCTCCGCCGCTGCGCGGCGCCCGCGCTCGGGCGCGCGCGCCTCGTCTGGGCGCTCGTCGGCGCCGGGCTCGGCGCGCTCCCGGGCGCGGGCTGTCGCTCATCGGAGCCGGGGCCCGGCACGGGCACCGCGGCGAGCGC
>JACRDA010000319.1 GCA_016212965.1 Myxococcales bacterium | reverse complement strand
TGTCCGTCCCCGGGGTGGCGGGCCCCGTCGCGGACGCAGCCGGCGTCGAGGCGGGCGCGGGCGGCGGGATGTCGACGACCGCGCTCGGCGCGGCGGGCTCGGCCGTCGGCGCCGTGGGGTGGCCGCTGCCCGGAGCCGCCGAGGTCGCTGCCGCGCGGCAGGCCTCGAGGACGGCGCCCGCGAGCGCGACCGCCGAGGCGCTCGCCACGATGCGCGCGAGGCGCAAGCGGCGCCGCCACACGCCGCGAGCCGCAGGGACCTCTCGGGGATCGGCGTCGGTCATGGCGGAGTCATTCCGTGAATGCGTCGTCCGAAGCCCAGACGATACCAGATCCGGAAGAGCGCGTCGTGCAGGCGCGGCAGGGGCAACCGCACGAGCCACGGCAATGCGCGGCGCACCTCGGGAAACTCGACGGCGAGGCCGAAGAGCCGCTGCAATCGTTCGATCCGGTCGCGCTCGGCATTGCTGCCGTAACGGACCGGCGTCGTCGATAGATAGGAGTAATCGACCCCGTCGAAGTTGCCGTCGAAATGGCCCTTGCGCACGGCCCAGCGCGCGAGCGGCGTGCCCGGGTAGGGCTGGAGCAGCGTCGCCTCGGCATAGGCGGGCGCGCAGGCGATGTTGAGATCCACGGTCGCGAGCGCGTCCTCGAAGGTCTCCGTCGGAATGCCGACCATGTTGAAGGTGAGCAGGCGGATCCCGGCGGCGCGCAAGCGCTGGCTCGCCTGGACGATGGTCTCGTCCGCCATCTTGCGCCCGAGCACGCGCGTGCGGACGCGCTCGGCGCCGCTCTCGATGCCCATGCCGACGGCGTAGCAGCCGGCGCGGCCCAGCATCGCCGCGGCCGCTTCGGTCACGTGGTCCGCGCGCACCTTGCAGAAGAAGGGCTTGCCGACGTCGCGCCGGATGCGGCCGGCGAGCTCCTCGGCCCACGGGGCGTCGGTGAGGAGGCTCGCGTCTGCGAGCCACACGAGCTTCATGCCCCAGCGCCGATCGACCGCGCGGATCTCCTCGACCAGCCGCGCCGGCGAGCGCTTGCGCACCGGCGCGGTGTGCCGACCGTAGAGCGAGAGGTACCCGGCGTTGCCGCAGTAGGTGCAGTGGTACGCGCAGCCCCGCGAGCCGAGGAACGGCTTGACGTGGAAGCGCCCCTTGTCGGGATCGCCGTCGTAGACGAGGTCGAAGGCCGGCGACGGCAGGGCGTCGAGATCCGCGGGGGGCGGGCGCACGGGCCCCTTCACGAGCGCGCCGCCCGCCTTGTACCAGACGCCGGCGACGGGCTCGCTCGAGCCCTGCAAGAAACGCTCGCAGAGCTCCGGCGTCGACTCCTCCGCCTCGCCCTGGAAGACGGCGTCGAGCGCGGGGTGCGCCACGATGCCGGGTACGAAGGTCGGGTGCGCGCCGCCGAGCAGGGTCCGCGCGCCGAGCGCGCGCTTCACGGCGGCCGCCCACGCGAGGTACTCGTCGTGCATGCCCGTCGTGGCGCCGAAGCCCACGACATCGGGTCGCACCGGGCGCAGGCGCCGCACGAGATCCTCGGGCCCGTGCGCCTCGCAGAAGTGGACCTCGTGCCCGCGCTCGCGCAGCACCGCGGCGACGTGCAGCATGCCGAGGTGCACGACCTGGGGCGAGTAGAGCGACGCGAAGGCGACGCGCATGCCGTGATGCTAGGCCCGGCGCTCCGCGGGGTCGATTCACGCCGCGGACGTGACCCACCGCTCCGTCAGTGCACGCCCTTCTTCGGGCGGATCTTCGCGCCCTCGCCGACGTGCTGGTTCCAGGTCGCCGCGGCGAAGCCGTTGTCGACCTCCGCCATCTGGATGCAGCCCGGCACCGGGCACACGATCTGGCACAGGTTGCAGCCCACGCACTCGGCGTCGTCGACGCGCGGCACGCGCGCACCCGCCGGTCCGACGGCCGTGCCGTGCGGGTCGGCGTGGATGCACTGGTGCGCGCCGTCCTGGCAGGCGACGACGCACAGCTGACAGCCGATGCACTTCTGTGCGTCGATGCGCGCCACGGTCTCGTAGTTGAGGTCGAGATCGCCCCACTCCGAGTAGGCCGGAACGGCCTTGCCCACGAGGTCGGAGAGCTTGGCGAAGCCGTGCGTGCGCATGTACTCCTCCAGGCCCTCGAGCATGTCCTCGACCACGCGGTAGCCGCGCAGCATCACCTCGGTGCACACCTGCACCGAGCTCGAGCCGAGCAGCATGAACTCGACCGCGTCGCGCCAGTTCGAGATGCCGCCGATGCCGCTGATCGGCAGGCCGAACTCGGGCGTGCGCGCCAGGGCCGCCACCATGTGCAGGGCGATGGGCTTGACCGCGGGCCCGCAGTAGCCGCCGTTGGTCGAGAGGTTGCCCACGCGTGGCTCGGGCACGAAGCGGTCGATGTCGACGGCGATGATGCTCTTGATGGTGTTGATGAGCGACACGCCGTGCGCGCCGCCGCGCTTGGCCGCGAGCCCGTGCGGCACGATGTCCGAGACGTTGGGCGTGAGCTTGACGAGCACGGGGATCGTCGAGAACTCGACCGCCCACGAGGTGATGCGCTCGTTGACCTTCGGCTCCTGGCCGACGGCCGAGCCCATGCCGCGCTCGCACATGCCGTGCGGACAGCCGAAGTTGAGCTCGAGCCCGTCGGCGCCGGTGTCGACGGCGCGCTGGATGATCTCCTTCCACTCCTCGCGGGTCTCGACCATCAAGGACACGACGACGGCGTGCTTCGGGAACTTCTTCTTGGTCTCGTAGATCTCCCGGAAGTTCACCTCGAGCGGCCGATCGGTGATGAGCTCGATGTTGTTGAAGCCGATGGCGCGCGTGCCCTGGTAGTGCAGGCCGCCGAAGCGGCTCGACACGTTCTGGATGGGCTGGCCGAGCGTCTTCCACACGGCGCCGCCCCAGCCGGCGTCGAAGGCGCGCTGCACCTGCTCGCCCGAGTTCGCGGGCGGCGCGGAGGCGAGCCAGAACGGGTTGGGCGAGGTGATGCCGGCGCAGTTGGTCGTGAGATCAGGCATGGGCGCCTCCCGTGAGGTAGCGGTGGATGGCGAGCGCGGCGGCCTTGCCCTCGGCCGCGGCGTTGACGACCTCCTTGCCACCGTTGGCGCAGTCGCCGCCGGCGTACCAGCCCTTGCGGCCGGTGAAGCCGTCGGCGTCGATGGCGACGCAGCCGTCGGCGATGCGGATGCCGGCGAGCGCGCCGAGCAGCCCGCCGAGCGTCGACTGACCGATGGCCACGAGCACGAGGTCGGCCTCGACCGTGTGCTCGGTCCCGGCGATGGGCTTCTTCTGGTCGTCCATGCGCACCAGGCGCGCGCGCTCGACCTTGCCGGCGCCCTCGAAGGCGACGGGCAGGTGCTGGAAGAGCGCCCGCGCGCCCTCCTGCTTGGCGGCGCTCCACTCGTGGCGGTAGCCCGGCATCTTCGCCTCCTTGCCGCGGTACACGAGCGTGACCTCCGGGACGCCGAGCCCGAGGAGCTCGCGCACGCCGTCGAGCGCCGTGTTGCCGCCGCCGACGACGAGCGCGCGGCGCACGCCGGCGAGCGCCACGCGCCCGAGCTTCAGCCGCTCGATGAACGCGACCGCGCCGTGCACGCCGCCGAGGTCCTCGCCGGGGACGCGGAGCGCGGTGTCGGGCCCGAGCCCGACGCCCACGAACACGGCGTCGTGCGCGCGCTCGAGCTCGGCGAGGGTCGGCGCCGCGCCGACCTCGACACCCGTCCTCACTTCGATGCCGCCGATGGCGAGCACCCAGTCGGCCTCGAGCGCCGAGCGGTCCGCGCGCATCTTGTAGGGCGCGATGCCGGTCGTGTTGAGGCCGCCGAGCACGCTGCGCTTCTCGTAGATGGTGCAGGCGTGCCCGTGGCGCCGGAGCTCATGTGCGGCCGCGAGCGACGCCGGACCGCCGCCCACGAGCCCGACGCTCTTGCCGCTCGGCGGGCCGGCCTCGAAGAAGCGCGTGCCCGCCTCGAAGGCGCGGTCGGTGGCGTGGCGCTGCAGCTTGCCGATCTGGATCGGCGGCACGCCCAGGGTGTTGCAGACGCACGCCCCCACGCACAGCGTCTCGACCGGGCAGACCCGCGCGCAGCTCATCCCGAGGATGTTCGCCTCGAAGATGGTGCGCGCCGAGCCCCGCAGGTTGCCGGTGGCGATCTTGCGGATGAACTGCGGCACGTCGATGTGCGTCGGGCACGCCTGCATGCAGGGCGCGTCCGAGCAGAACAGACAGCGGTTCGCTTCGACCACGGCCTGCTCGGGCGAGTAGGCGTGCTTGAAGTCCTGGAAGGCGGTCTCGGTGCGGTCGTCGGTGACGGACTTGGACATCGGCCCCTCGTCGGCTCGCGGGAAGGGGCCATCCTAGTACAGCCGGCCGTTGCGAGGCATCCGTTGCGGCGCGCGCCTGCTACGATCGCCGGCGATGCAGCGTCTCGTCGTCGGCCGTGCCGCAGCGCTCGTCTGGGTCGCTGCCTGTTCCGCGCCACCACCCGCGGGCGCGGGGTCGTCCGCCTCGGGTCCCGCGCCGGCCGCGAGCTCGCGGTGGGCGGACGACTTCTCGCAGGGCGTGACGGCCGCCGCCTCGGCCGCGTGGGTCGACTTCGCCGCCTACCCGGGCGCGCGCGGGCTCTGCGAGCACACGAGCAACGGACTGCCCCACGTCTTCACGCGCATCTACGCGACGAACGACCCGCTCGAGCAGGTGGCGGCGTTCTACCGTGGCGACGGCGGTGCGGGCGCCGCCGTGGTGCGACCGGGCGCGCGCGGGCCGGTCGTGACGAGCGCCGCGGGCGAGCTACCGCGCATCGAGCTCGTGCCGGTCGCGAGCGGGCTGCCCCGGAAGTGCGAGGCGCGCGCGGGCGAGCTCGTCGCGCTCGTCATCGTCGAGCAGCCGCCGTTCCCGCACTGAGCGTCACCCCGACTGCGCCGCGGGGGATCGAGTGCCCTCAGCGCCGCGCGCGGGGTGGCGCCTTGCGAGCCGGCCGCGGCCGCGTGGGCGCGAGGAGCGCCGCGAGCTCGGCGAAGTGCCGCAGGCGCACGCCGAAGGGCGGCGGCTCCGGCCAGGCACCGCGCCCGCCGAGCACGAAGAGCGCCGCGCGCTCGGCGCACGCGCGTCCGAGCTGTGCCGCGAAGCGTGCCAGCAGCTCCGCGTCCCCGGAGCCCTCGGAGGCCGACACGGCGACGCCCGTGACGGAGCCGCGCGACACGAGCGCGACGGCCTCGCCGGCCGGCGTGCGTCGCCCCGACCAGATCGCGCGCACGCCGAGCTCGCGCAGGCAGAGCTCGACGAGGCGCAGGCCGAGGGCGTGATCGTCGCCGGGGGCAGTCATGAGGAGCCACGTCGGGGCGTCGCCCGGCACGCGGAGCTCCTGCCCGACGAGCACGAGGGCGCGCTCGAGCTTGTCGCTCGCGACGTGCTCCTCGAGGATCGTGAGCTCGCCGGCCAGCCAGGCCCGACCGAGAGCGCCGAGCCCCTCGCCCACCACGTCGCAGGCCGCGGCCCACGAGCCGCGAAGGGCGCGCTCGCTCCGCAGCGCCGCGACGAGCTCCGCGACGGAGCCGGTCCCGGCGAGTCGCTCGAGCCAGCCGTGCGGCGCAGCTTGCGGCAGGACCGGTGCGCCTGCGGCCCCGGGCGCGCGCAGGGCCGCGAGCGCCGAGCGCGGCACGCGCCGGTGCCCGCCCGGCGTGCGCACCGAGGCGAGCACGCCCCGATCGGCCCAGCGCTTCACGCTGCTCGTGCCCACGCCGAGGAGCGCGGCGACCTCCCGCGTGGTCAGGAGCTCGTCGACCCCGACGCGCGAGACGCCCGCTGCATCGCGCCCGACCTTCACGCCCCAGAAGTAGCCCGCGCGCCGGCGCGGCTCACGCGAGATCGTATCCCCGCGCGGCGGACGGCGGGAGAAGAAAAGGGTTCCCGTCCCGCTGGGCCTGGCGCAGTCACCCCTCATGCAGCATCCGCCCGGCGATCGTCCGCCCACCCCCGGCGGGGCCCCTCCGCCCGAGGGCGCGCCGCAACCCTACGGCGCGCCGCAACCCTACGGCGCGCCCCCGCCCTACGGCGCTCCCCCACCCTACGGCGCTCCCCCACCCTACGGTGCGCCGCCGCCCTACGGCTACGCCCCGTACGCGTACTCGCCGTACGCGTACTCGCCCTACGCCTACGGCGGACACGGCTTCGGCCCGCCCGGCGTCCATCACGGCATGACGCGCGCCGGAGCGATCGGCCTGTTCGTCATGAGCGGCTGGCGCCTGCTCTCCCTGGTGGGCGACACGGCGGAGATCGGCGCTCAGCCGTTCTGGATCGTCGTGTACCTCCTCGCGCTCGGGGGCACGGCGACCGCCGCCGTCGGGTGCTTCGGCCTGCGCACGGGGGCGAGCATCGCCGCGGGGATCGGCTGCTTCGCGCTCGCGCTCACCTTGTGCTTGCCGCTGTTCGGCGCGTTGGTCGGCGAGCGCGACTTCGCGCGCATCGGGATCTTCGTCGTCTACATCGGCTCCGGCCTCGCAGCCGTGTGCCTCGCCCTCGCCGGCTTCACGAGCCAGCGCAAGCTCGGCCCGCTCGGCCTCGCGTCGGGCGCGCTCTGGGCGGTGGCCGCCCTGCTCGAGGGCGTCAGCCTCACCGTGTGGCTCGGCGGCGCCTGGCGCGGCGGCCCGACGGCCGTCGCGCTCGTGAGCCAGTGCGCCCTGTGCGGGGCCGCGGCCACGAGCGGCGTTGCGTTCTGGGCGGCGCCGAAGCGGCCGCCGGCGTAGCGGCAAGGGCGCGCCCCGCCTCGTCTTGGCGCGGGAACGGAGACTCCCGACTACCTTGGATCATCGCGGAAACGCGGCAGCTCCCCGCTGTGCATCCATGGGCACGCGGCCACGTCGACCGTCGCGGCGCGCAGAGGTCGCGCCCGCAAGTTGTGCACACGGCCCGACATGGAGCGGGTGTAGAGTGCCGCCGGAGGAAGAGCCATGAAGCGACTCACCCAGACCCTTGCAGCAATCGCCAGCCTGGGCGCCCTCATCACCGGCCTCGGGACCTCCTGCGGCGGAGACGAACCCGCAACCGTGGGCGCAGGTGGCACGGGCGCCACCCTCGCCGACGACGGCACCACCTGCCAGGATGCGGGTGCGTGCGCCAGCGGCTTCTGCGTCGACGGCGTCTGCTGCGCCCAGACCTGTGACGTCTGCTTCGCGTGCGACGTGAGTGGAAGCGAGGGCACCTGCACGGCCCGAGCCGCCGCGGAGGCCGACCCGCAATGCGCCAATGGGGTCTGCGATGGCGCCGGACAATGCACGACCGGGGCTCTCGCCTGGGTGCACGCCTACGCCGCGGGAGGATCGATGTCGGCGGTCGCGGTCGATCTCAACGACAACGTGGTCGTCGCCGGATCCGCTAACGCGGCGTTCCAGATTGGGAGCGACAGCATCGTCCACGGCGCGTCCAGCGACGTGTTCGTCGCCAAGCTCTCACCGGGCGGCGTGCCAATCTGGGCTCGAGGCTTCGCGGGCAGTGGCGCAGAAGAGCCCACCGCCGTCGCAACGGACTCCGCCGCTGCAGTCGTCATGGGCGGGCTCATGTACAACAGCAGCGCCGTGAGCTTCGGCGGGCCGACTCACTCGGTCGCTCCTGGTGACATGGACGTCTTCCTGGCGAAGTTCAGCGCGACCGGACAGTACCAATGGTCGATGCCGGGCGGTGTGACGTCGACGTCAGCCAGCGGTGCCGTTGCAGTGATGACCGACCTGATCGTCGACCAGGAAGACCGCGTTATCGTCAGCGGCGGCGCCGGATACTCTGCGCAGACGGCGCAGTACACGCTGTTCGGCCAACAGTTCGATGCGGTGAACGGTAGCGGGTGGATCGCCGCGTTCGACAACTCACTGAATCTGCAGTGGCTCAAGGCCTATCCGAATTGTGTGATCACGAGACTTGCACCGGGTCCAAACGGGACCATTGTTGCGACGGGCAGCCTTTCGGGACCGTCCGACATCGGCGGTGGCCTGACAACGCCTTATGGGACGCGCGACATGTTTCTGATGATGTTGACGTCCACGGGCTCCTTCGGCTGGTTCCGACAGTTTGGCAACCCGGGTGCGATCCCATGGCCGAGCGGCCTAACCGTGATGCCCGACGGCACGACCGCGCTCGTCGCCCAAACCGACGGCGTCGTCGACCTCGGGGGCGGCCCGCTCGACGGCACGGGAACGTTGCTTGTCGCCCACTTCGGCGCCTTGGGCGTGCACATGTGGAGCCGCCGCTCGAACGGTACCGGTTTCCATTACGGCAACGTGCCGGTCGGCGGCACCGACGGAAACGTCACCGTGCTCGGGCAGTTCACCGGGACGATGGATTTCGGTGGGCCCCCGGTTCAGACTGCCGGCGGCTTCGACATGTTCATGGCGCGCTTCGGTGCGAACGGGGAACCGCTCTGGAGCAGGAGCTTCGGCGACGCGTCCGACCAGAATTTCGCGGACGGCGTGCGAGACACGAACGGCAACATCATCGCCGTCGGTGGGCTTCAAGGAGCCGCCGATTTTGGCGCTGGACCGGTGGTGAGCTCGGCCTCTCAGGACGCCCTCGTGGCGAAGTTCGCTCAGTAGCCCGCCCGGAGATCCACGATTCCTCGACGGGCCTGAGGTCGCAGAAGACGGCCGACCCGACGCCCCGTGCGTGGCTCGGCGCTCTGGCGCATTGCGACAGCCTCGGCGCCTGCTGGCGCCTGCCGAGCGTGAAGGAGCTCGTCACCCTCTTCGACCCGACCCCCGCCGATGACCTGCCGGCCGTCTTCCCGGTGGGGGAGCCGCAGGGAAGGTACTGGTCGTCGACGCCGACGGTCGGCGACACGGCACGGGCCTTCTACGTGGACTTCGCGGCGCAGACCCTCGCCGATGCGGGCGCCATCGACGAGCTCCGCACCGCCGGCAACAGCACGCGCTGCGTGGAGGATCCGTAGTCCTCGCTCACGGCTCTGCCTCCGCCTCCGCCTCGTCGCACACGAGCGGCACGTCGAAGCGACGGCCGCTCCAGCCGGTCACGTGCGCCACGGCGGACCCGTCGAAGTCGACGCGGATCGCGCGGTCGCGGAGCGGCCCGTCGAGCTCGGCGTGCACCGTGCCCGCCGACGGGCAGGCGCCCGGGCAGAGCGCGAGCCCGTCGAGCTCGAGCGCGTACTCGAAGCGGCTCGTCGCGCCGTGCGCGGCACCGGTCGCGGCGAGGCAGCCGGTCGCGTCGTCGAGCTCGACGTGGAGGTCCGTGTGCTGGGTGATCGCGAGCCCGCGCCGCGTCGTGCCGGTCCAGTCGGCGCTCCACTCGACGGCGCGCATGCCGTCCCCGAGCGTGATGTCGGCCGCCGCGGCGTAGTCGAGCGGGCGGCCGTTCGCCGTGAGGTCGCCGCTGTCCGCGAGGTCGGCGTGCAGAGCGCAGCCCTCGGCCGGCGAGAACAAGGCGTCGACCCCGCCGTCGAGCTCGACCTTGCCGAACACGCCGGTGCAGCCCGCGAGCTCCACGTGGAGGCCGGGCCCGTCCGCGGTCTTGACGGCGCAGCTCGAGGGGTAGAGGCCGACGATTGGATGCGCGGCGGCGTCCGAGGCGGCAGCGTCGGGGTCCGCGGCACAGGTGTCGCGCACCGAGTCGACGACCTCGCGGCCCGCCCCGCCCTGCTGCGGCGCCTGGAGCGCCGAGGTCGCGACGGCCGTCGCGAAGCGCTCCTCGATCGCGTCCGAGCAGCCCGAGAGCCAGCACACCGCCGCGAGAAGAGCCGTCGACTTCACCATGTTCACCTGCCTCCGCCGACTCGTATTGCAGCGCGCATGCCAACCGCGGTGCACAACCATTTCGAGCGGTTGCAGCCGGACCGTGAACCGGCGGTCACAGGGGCGGCGTAGCCAGCAGGCCGGCGAGCCAGTGCTCGAAGCGGCGGGACGGGAACTCCACGGGCCCGGAGGAGTCTCATGGCCAGCTGCGCTCTGCCGGCCTGGCGGGCGGCGCCCGGAGATGACCATGAAGAGCCTCACGCGGATCCCGGCGGGCCTGCTCGCCGGCGTCGCGCTCGTCGCGAGCTGTGCCCCCGCGCCGGAGACGCCCGTGCGCGCCGCAGCGCCGTCCGCGCCGTCCGAGGTCGCGACCGTCACCGTGGCACCGGCGCCGCCGCCCCCGCCGCCGACCGGCATCGCGACGCCGATCGCCGGTGATCCCGACGGCGCCGCGCTCGCCGAGGCGCGGCTCGTCGCCCACGACTGCGAGGACGCCGAGCGCGCACGCCAGGAGCTCGTGCGCCGGCGCATCGAGCAGATGCGGGCCGAGGTCGTGGCCGAGTGGCGCGACTGGCTCGCGCGCCCGTGCTGGGACCCGCCCCTGTTGCCGGGCTCGCATCGCGCCCGCGCGCCGCAGGTCCGGATGGGGTCCACCGTCAGCGGGACGGGTCAGGGCTACGGGTCGGGCGACGGGCGCCTCGGCCTGTCGGGGATCGGGGAGGGCGGCTCCGGCCGCGGCGCGGGGATCGGCCTCGGCTCGATCGGGACCCTCGGGCACGGCGCCGGCGCCGGCGCGCGCCGCGCGACGAGCGCCTCGGGCACGAACAACCAGGTCGCCGGCGTGGACGAGGCCGACATCGTCAAGCACGACGGCACCTACGTGTACCTCGCGGCCAACGGCGCGCTCCGCATCTTCGAGGCCCTCGACCCGCGGGCCCTGTCCGTGACGAAGCTCCCGGGCGAGGTGCGGCAGATGCTCGTCGACGGCGACCGCGCCGCCGTGTTCCTGGCCGAGGGCGGGCGCGGCGGGCGCGGCGCCGCGCGCTGCACCTACGGTTACGACTGCACCTTCTCGGGCGACGGCAGTCACACGCGCGTGCTCGTGCTCGATGTCGCGGACCGCGAGCACCCGCGAGTCGCCCGCGAGCTCGCGCTCACGGGCTCGCTCGTCGCGGCGCGCCGCATCGGCGGCGCCGTGCACCTCGTCGTCGCCGATCGCGACACCCCCGAGCCGAGCTACGCCCGCGTGCCGGACGATCTGCCGAGCTGCAGCACGGACCAGGCGGGCGTGCTCGCGAAGTTCCAGGCGCTCGTGCGCGACAACGAGCAGCAGCTCCGCGACGCCGACCCGGGCTACCCCGTTCTGACCGAGCACGGCGCGGCGCGGCCGCTGTGCGACGCGCTCGCGACGCCGCTGTCCGACGGCGTGGCCTTCACCACCGTGGTCTCGTTCGATCTGCGCGACGAGCGTGCGCCCGCGACGACGGCCACGGTGCGGAGCCGGCCGGGCGCCGTCTTCGCATCCGAGGACGCGCTCTACCTGGCGGTGCGCCACGAGCGCGGGCGCTCGGCGGCCCCGTGGTACCGCGCCTTTTCCGACGCGCGCGAGGTGAGCGACATCCACAAGTTCCAGCTCGGAAGGACGCCCGCTGCGACGCGCTACCTCGGCAGCGGCGTCGTGCCGGGCCACGTCCTCAACCAGTTCGCGATGGACGAGTGGTACGGCTACCTGCGCGTCGCCACCACGACCGGGCGCGTGCCGAGCCCCGAGGTCGAGAGCACCCTCTCGGTGCTCGCCCCCTCGCGCGAGGGCAATCTCGTGCGGGTCGGCGTGGTGCCGCACATCGCGCCCGGCGAGGACATCCGGGCGGTGCGCTTCGACGGCGACCGCGGCTACGTCGTGACCTTCAAGAAGACGGACCCGCTGTTCGTCCTCGACCTCGCCGACCCGGCGGCGCCGCGGATCGAGGGCGAGCTCAAGATCCCCGGCTTCTCGACCTATCTCCACCGCCTCGACGCGACCCACCTGCTCTCGATCGGCTTCGACGCGCAGGATCGCGGCAGCTTTGCGTACTTCGACGGCCTCTTGCTGCAGCTCTTCGACGTGAGCAACCCGACCGAGCCGCGCCTGCTGCACAAGGCGATCTTGGGGACGCGCGGCTCGAGCTCGGAGGCGGCGACCGATCACCTGGCCTTCAACTTCTTCGAGGCCCGCGGCCTGCTCGCCATCCCCGTCACCGAGTGCGCGGGGGGCGGCGACGGACGCTTCGGCGACCGGCTGACCTTCAGCGGCCTCGCCGTCTACGACGTGTCGGTGGAGCGCGGCTTCCGGCGCCTCGGCGGCGTCGACCACGGCGAGCGCGGCGCCTCGTGCCGCGCCTGGTGGTCGAAGGCGAGCTCGGTCGTCAAGCGCAGCATCGTCATGGACGACCTCGTGTTCTCGATCGCGAGCGACCGCATGAAGGTCCAGCGCCTCGGCCACCTCGGCGAGGACGTGGCCGATCTGCCGCTCACGCTCTAGGAGTGTGTCGGCGCCTGCCACGAAGGGCGTGCCACCGCGGGGGTGATCGAAACGGGGGGACATCTCGAATGTCCCCCCCTCGAGATCACCCCTTGCGTCGTTCTACGACGCCATGAGCGGCCGTCGGGCCAGGATCGCGGAGCCAAATGCGCGATCACAGGTCGCGTGCTCACGCGAGCTGCGCCGCGGGGGTGATCGAAACGGGGGGACATCTCGAATGTCCCCCCCTCGAGATCACCCCTTCTCGGCCCGACGGACACGGACACGGACACGGACACGGACACGAAACACGCGCTCGGGCTCGGGCTCGGGCTCGACGCGGCTCGCCCCACCCCCGACCGCCCGACCGGCTCCTGGCCCGGCGCGGTGGAGCGCGGCCGGGCGAGCGAGTACCCTCGGGGCATGGCGGACGAGGCGGGGCGGCGCGACGAGGGCGGCGGCGGGTCGACGACGGGGGGCGCGGTGCGCGCACCGGATCCCTACGAGCGCGACTACATGCGGGGCGCCGGCGCGGTGCTCCACCGCGAGAAGACCGTGTGGAAGCTCCACTGGCTCCTGCTCATCGGCCCCCTCATCACGCTCGTCGTGGCCGCGATGGGCTTCGCCGGGCTCGGCAGCAAGCCGATGCCGCTGCCCGTCGCGATCGGGCTCCTGCCGCTCGCGGCGGCGCTCGTCGCGCTCTGGGCGCTGTTCATCGCGCTCCGCGTGACCGTGACGAGCCGCGAGGTGGTCGTGCAGTACGGGCTCTTCGGCCCGCGCATCCCGCTCGACGGCATCGCGTCGTGCGAGGTGCGGGACTACCCGCAGCTCGCGCTCGGCGGCGGCATCAAGCGCGTGGCCGGCGCCTGGGCGTATACGCTCTGGGGACAGGGCACGCGCGCCGTCCGGATCGAGTGGCGCGACGCCCGCGGCCGCAAGCACGCGACCATCCTGTCGTCGCCGGATCCGGACGCGCTCGCGGCCACGATCCAGCTCGCGCGGGGCGCCGCCATGACGAACGTGCGCATCGACGCAGCGGGCGGCACCGACGCCGCGGCCGAGGCCGCGCGCGCCGAGGCCGAGGCCGAGGCCGGAGCGACCGAACGGGGCGAGCCGCGGCGCGCCCGACGCGACTGAGGGCCCGGGAGATGCGGGCTCGCATCGCGCCTTCGCTCGGCCTCTCGACCGCGCTCGACCTCGCGGGCGGCGCGCACGCGGCGCCGCCAACGGCCACGGCACCGGGCCCGCGCCCCGTCCTGCGCATGGCGGTCGAGCCCGAGCCCGCGCCCCCGGCGCCGCTCGTGTGGGCCGACGTGCGCGCCGGGCTCGGCGCCGTGTTCACCGAGGGGCTCGCCCCGGGCGGCAGCTGGCGCGTCTGGCGCGCTTCGGCCCGACCGGCCCGTGGACCGACGTGCACGCGCTCGGCCTCATCCTCACCGAGCTCGTGACGGGCAGGCGCGCGCTGTCCGGCGCCACGACCGCTGCGCTCTTCGAGCAGGCCGTGAGCGTCGAGCGCCCGACCCCCGCCGAGCGAGGTGCGCGGCCGAGCCCGGCCGTCGAGGCGCTCTCGGCCCGCGCGCTCGCGCGCGAGCCGAAGGACCGCTTGCCGGACGCGGGCGCCCTGCTCGCGGCGCTCGACGCCGTCCTCTCCGCCGCGACCGGGGCAGCTCCGAGCCCCCACGCCCCGGTCGCGCGCGGCACCGGCCCGACGCCCGCGGACGCCGCGCAGGACACGCGCGACTTTCTCGCGGCGCACGCGGTCGACACCGGCGGGCTCGCCGCCCGGGCGCTCGGTGTGCCGGTCGAAGCGCCGCTCGCGGTGCCGCGTGCCGCGCCGGTCCCGACGGTCGGAGCCGCACCGCGGCCGCCCGCGACGACGCCGGAGGGGCCCCGCGACCGCACCGAGCCGGGCGCGCCCGAGCTCCCCTCGCACCGGCACGCCCCCACCGCCCCCTTTCGAGCCGAAGGGCATGACGGCACCGCCAACGGAGCGCGAGCCGGCCCGTCCGATGCCCGCGGCGTCCTCGCGAGCCGCGCCAACGAGGCGTCCGTGGGCGAGGGTCGCGGCCGGCGCGCTCGTGCTCTCGGCGGCAGCGATCGCGCTCGGCGCGGTGCTGAGTCGCGGCGGCGACGCGAGCTCGAGCGCGACCCATGCGCCGAGCGCGACCCATGCGCCGAGCGCGACCCATGCGCCGAGCGTGGCGGCGCCGAGCGCTGCGCCGCCGCAAGTCGTGCCGGGGCCCGACGACACGGTGCTCGTGCCGGCGGGCGACTTCACGATGGGCTGCGGGTCCGCGTCCTGTCCCGACGACGCGCGGCCCGCCCACCCGGTCTCGCTCGCCGCGTTCTACCTCGATCGCACCGAGGTCACGGTCGCAGCGTATCGACGCTGCCTCGAGGCCGGAGCGTGCAGCGACATCGCGAAGCCCGCCAAGGACTGCAACACCCGCCACGACGACCGCGCCGACCACCCCATCAACTGCGTCACCTGGGCGCAGGCCGACGCCTACTGCCGCTGGGCCGGCAAGCGCCTGCCGACGGAGGCCGAGTGGGAGAAGGCGGCGCGGGGCACCGACGGGCGCAGCTACCCGTGGGGCGAGGCCGAGCCGACCTGCGAGCGCGCCGTCCTCCGGAGCGCTTGCGGCGGCACGTCGACCGCGGCCGTCGGGTCGAGGCCCACCGGCGCGGGCCCCTACGGCGCGCTCGATCTGGTCGGCAACGTGCGCGAGTGGGTGGCCGACGGCTATCGCGCGACCTTCTACGCGGCGTCGCCGCGCGCCAATCCCACCGCGGCGCCCGACGCCGAACGCGTGACCCGCGGCGGCGGCTGGAGCGACAGGACCCCCGCTTCCGCGACGACCCGCGGGCACTGGCGGGCGGAGCTCTCGAGCGTCGGCATCGGCCTGCGCTGCGCGCGCGATGCGCCGTGACCCTCAGTCGCCCTCGACCCGCATCCTGCGCCCCCAGCGGCCGTGCAGGTTGCAGGTGAGGACCGCCACGAGCTCGTCGCCCACCTCGAGCGCGACCTCGTCGAAGGTGACGGTGTGGCCCGAGATGCCGCGTGGATCCTTCGGCAGCTCGGCGACCACGGCGCCATTGCGGTAGAGCGCCATGCGCGCCACGTGGTGCTCGATCGTGGCCGCGTGCGCGGCGCGCACCCCGACCCGGTAGCGCCCGGGCCCGAGCTTCGCGAGCGCGACGACGGGCGTGTGCACGGCCTCGAGCCCGGGCTCGGGGTGCTCCGGGTCCCGCGCGAAGCGCACACCCTCGAGCCCGTCGGCCGCGCGCGCCCGCCGCGTCCCCGTGAGCACGAGCGCTGCGCCCGCGAGGGCGCCGGCGAGCACGCGGCGACGGCAGAGGTGCGACATGGGGGTGAGGCCGGAGCGTAACACGCGGGCACCGGAATTCCGTGGTGCTGGCGCCCCGACTCGCGGGGCCTCGCGCCGCGGAGGCCGCGGCTCGTCGGCCTGTGGTAGCTTCTGCTCGTGAGGCCGCGCGATACCTCCCGGGCCCTCGTCGCGCTCGCCGTGCTCGGCCTCGTGCTCGCGCCGAGCTGCGGGGGTCGCGACGTCCTCGACCCGCTCGGTCCGCAAGCTGGCGGGGGCGGCGGGCAGAGCGGCACCGGCGCGACGGCGGGCTTCGGCGGCGCGCCCGGAGGGCAAGGCGGCACCGGCGGCAGCGCCGGCCACGGCGGCGAGGGCGGCCAGGGCGCCGAGCTGCTCGCCGCGCTCCAGGCGATCGACGGGGCGACGGTGTCGGAGGAGCTCTCCGACATCCCCGGCTATCGCTTCTTCGTCATCGAGCTCCTCCAGCCCATGGACCACGACGACCCGAGCGGCCCATGGTTCCCACAGCGGCTCGCCCTGCACCATCGCGACGGCGCCGCGCCGCTCGTGCTCGGCACGACGGGCTACGCCTTGTGGCTGCCGTATCAGTACCTCGACGAGCCCACGACGCTCCTCGACGCCAACCAGCTCCTGGTCGAGGAGCGCTACTTCTCGCCGTCGCGGCCCGAGCCTGCCGACTGGAGCAAGCTCGACATCCGGCAGGCCGCCGCGGACCACCACCGTATCGTCGAGGCGTTTCGTCCGCTCTACCCGGCGGCCTGGATCTCCGAGGGCGCGAGCAAGGGCGGCATGACGTCCGTCTACCACCGGCGCTTCTACCCCGACGACGTCACCGGCACGGTGGCCTACGTCGCCCCGCACAGCCAGGGCCTCGACGACCCGCGCTACGTCGACTTCGTCGCCAGCGTGGGCGACGCCGCCTGCCGGCAGGCCCTGCGCGATTTCCAGCGCGAGCTGCTCCTGCGGCGCGGCCCGATGCTCACCCGCATGGCCGACGACGCCGTGACCTGGGGCGTGACGTACGATCTCGTCGGGCTCGAGCCGACCTTCGAGGTCACGGTCCTGGATCTGGCCTTCGGCTTCTGGCAGTACCACGGCGCCAACCGCTGCCCCGACATCCCGCCGGCCAGCGCCAGCGACGACGCCCTCTGGGCTTTCTTCGACGAGATCGGCGCGCCGACCGGCTCGTCGGACGAATGGGTGCGCTTCTTCGAGCCCTATTACTGGCAGGCCGAGACCGAACTCGGCGCCCCGGCCGTCGACGACACCCACCTCGCCGATCTGCTCCTCGTCGACCAGGCCACGGTCGACTGGCTGCCCGGCATCGGCGCGACGCCCGTCTTCGACCCGAGCGCCATGGCCGACGTGCAGAGCTGGCTCGCGACCGAGGGCTCGCACCTGCTCTTCGTCTACGGCGAGACCGATCCCTGGAGCGCGGGCGCCTTCGAGCTCGGCGCAGCCACGGACGCGCACCTCTTCGTCGCCCCCGGCGCGAACCACGGCGCCCTCATCGCCAACCTCACGGGCCCCGACCAGGCCCAAGCGCTCGCCGCCCTCGCCGCCTGGGCTGGCGTTTCGCCCGCACCCCATCCGCTGCCCGCCCACGCCGTGCCACGCCGGCTGCCCCCGCGGAGGCTCCTGCCGCCACGGCGGTGAGGGGCGCCCGCCCCGGCGCGGGCCTCGAGACGCGAGGCCTGCGCGCGTAGTCCACCTTCCGTTGCGGTACTGCCCGAGCTCCGTGGAGCGTCCGCGAGCTCGCCCATGGCTCGGTGTAATGCCGTGTAATGGCGTCCCGGAGACCTCCGTGGTGCTCTGTGAACGAGAGCCCGCCCACCGGCTCGCGCGCCGCTCGATCGCGGCGTGGGCGAGGGGCCGAGGCGATGGGGGTTGAGCGAGCCGTGATGCGGTGCGGAACGCGGGGACGGTGGCCGGCGGCGTCCGAACGGGCGCTGCCGCCGCGCGGGTGAGGGCGGCATGGCGACGCACGAGATCGGTGACCTCATCGCCGGGACGTATCGCATCGTCGGCGTGGGCGGCGGGACGGACGCGGCGCGGCGCTACGAGGCCGAGGCCATGGCCGACGGCGCGCGGGTCGAGATCGTGGCGCTCGCGCAGTCGGCGGCCGGTCGTTATCGCGAAGCGCAGCGCTTCGAGCGGCTCGCCGCGGTCGAGCATCCGGGCTTGCTGCGTTACCACGCGCTCCTCGCGGGCGACGACGGGGCGGCGGACCTCGTGCGCGAGCACGTCGCGGGGACGAGCCTCGCGAGCCTGGTGGCTTCGGCCGGAAAGGGCACCGAGTCGCTCGCGCGCTCGGTCGCGCGCGAGGTCCTGTCCGTGTTGCGCGCCCTTCACGGGGCCGCTCGGCTCGTGCACGGCGACGTGCGGCCGAGCAACGTGCTGCGGCGCGAGGACGGACGCTTCGTGCTGGTCGAGCACGGCGCCGGGGACGAGGCGACGGGGCGCGAGGGCGGCGCGCTCGGCTACCTCGCGCCCGAGCAGTTCCGCGGTACCGCCGTGCCCGCAAGCGATCTCTACGGGCTCGGCGCCACCTTGACCTTCCTCCTCGGGGGGCGATCGCCCGCGGAGCTGCCGCAGGTCGGCCTCCGCGTGGACGTGCGATCGCTCGAGGGCGTGTCCGCGGGGTTTCGGGCCTGGCTCCGGCGCATGCTGGAGCCCGACCCGCGCCGGCGCTTCTCGTCGGCCGGCGCGGCGCTCGCCGCGCTCGAGGCCTCCGCGCCCGAGCGGCGGCGTGCACGGCTCGCCGGGCTCGGTGCCGGCCTCGGGCTCACCGTCGCAGCGGGCGTGGTCGTGCTCGTCCTCGCACTGCGCGATCGGGCGCGGGCCGACGCCCTCGGTGCCGCTGCGCCGGCGGGGGCGGTGGCCGGCGACGCGGGATCGTTCGTGCGCCCCGTCGCGTTCATCTCGCAGCCCGGACCCGTGTTCGGGCTCGCCTTCGATGCCGAGGGGCGCCGCGTCGCGGCGCTCAGCCGCACGGGCTCGCTGCAGCTCCACGACCTCGAGCGCAACGCCGTCGAGGCGACCTTCGACGCCGGGCACGGGATGTTCGCGGGGCTCGCGCTCAGCGCCGACGATGCGACGCTCGTCGCGGGCGCAAGGTCGAGCCTGCTCGTGTTCGCCGTCGAGGGGCACGCGCTCCTGGCGGAGCTCCCCTCGGGTAAGGCGCAGGTCCGGGACGTGTGCTTGAGCTCCGACGGCAGCCGCGCGGCAACGGGAGGCGACGACGGCGTCGTGCGTGTGTGGGACCTACGCTCCCGGAAGCAGCTCTTCGAGCTGCCGCACGGCGGCGGCGTCATTGCCCTCGCGATGAGCGCCGACGGCGCCCGCGTGTTCTCCGCGGGCCGGAGCGGTGCGGTCCGCATCTGGGACGCCGCCGCGGGCACGCCGCTCGCCACGCTCGACGGGCACGTGGGAGCCATCAGCGACCTCGCGCTCAGCGCCGACGGGGAGCGCCTGCTGAGCGCCGGCGACGATCACACGGTCAAGGTGTGGCGCGTCGCAGCGCGGGCGCTCGAGGCCACGCTCGAGGGCCACCTCGACGAGGTGTGGGCGGTCGCCGTCTCGCCCGACGGCCGCATGGCCGTGAGCGGCGACAAGGCGGACGTCATCCGCACGTGGGAGCTGCCGTCGGGGCGTTCGACGGGCGCCCACGCGGCGGGCCTCCACGCCGTCACCAAGCTCGCGTGGAGCCCGGACGGCAAGCGCTACGCCGCGGCGGGCGGCGGCAACGACATTCGCCTCTGGCACGCGCCGGGCAGGTACTGGCGTCCACCACTGCCACCGGCCGACTACCGCCGTCCCGCCGTCGAGCTGCCGCCGCCCGCGAGCCCGGAAGAGGGCTTCGTGCGGGAGGCCATGACCCTGCTCGACGCCGGCCAGGACGAGGAGCCGGACGCCCTCCGCCGAGCCCGCGCTGCGGTCGACAAGGCGCTCGCCGCGCGTCCGGACTACGCCCCCGCTCACGTCGCGCTCGCGCGCACCACGCTCCTCGCGGGGTACCAGCACGGAACGAGCTACGACCCCGCGAGCGTCGCGCGCGCCCACCAGCAGATCGACCGCGCACTCGCCCTCGATCCGACGAGCTCGCGCGCGTGGCTCGTGAAGGGCTGGGCCTTCGCGGACGAGAAGAACTTCGGCGACGCCCGCGCGATGGTCGCCAAAGCGCTCGAGCTCGACCCGAAGTCGGCGCGCGCGCAGCTGCTCGTCGCACACCTCGACCGCACGGACGGCCGCTACGAGGACGCGATCGCCGCCGCTCGCATCGCCGTCGAGTCGACCGACGAGCCGAACGTGCTCAGCGAAGCGTATGGCGAGCTCGGCCATGCGTATCGCTCGCTCGAGGCCTGGGACGCCGCGGAGGATACCTACGTCGCGCAGATGCGCCTCACGCCGCGCTCGGCCTGGGTGCGAGGCAACTACGCCCGCTTCCTCATTCGCCTGCATCGCTACGACGAGGCGATCGCGCGCGCCAAGGAGGCCCTCGAGCGCATGAACTACCCCGCGGGCCGCAAGGCACTCGGCGACGCGTACGCGGGTCGGGCCTTCCAGCACCTCGCCAAGAAGGACTTCGACCGAGCCCAAGAGCTCCTCGAGCTCGCGCGCACCGAGGGCGGCGACACGTCGAGGGTCGCCGCGACCTGGGGCTTCTACTTCAAGGCCCGCGCGCTCGCCGACCACGACCGCGAGCTCCTCGCCCGCGCCAAGGCCGCCTTCGAGCGCGCGCTCGTGCTCGAGCCCGACTACGAGTCCGTGAAGGCTGCCCTGCGGGAGCTGCCGGCGCTCGAGGAGAAGCTACGGTGAGGGACCGCTTCGCGCGCGCGGAGGTCCGGCAAGCCGCTGGCCGGCGAAGCGCCCTCGCGGTACCGTGTGGACGTGTTCCTCAGTGAATTCTGGGCCCGCGGCTTCCGGAGTCTAGCCGACGTGCGGCTCGAGACCCTGCAGCCGACCAACGTCTTCTACGGGCCGAACGGTTCCGGCAAGTCGAACGTGCTCGCAGCGATGCAGACGTTCCTGAAGCTCGTGCCGTGGGCCGTCCAGCGTGATCCTGCCGCAGCCGGAAGACAGGCTTTCGAGCGGGAGGTCGTGCGGTTGGACGACCTCTACGCTCGCGGCGCCGGCCGGATGACTCTCGGCGCGCGCTTCGACAACTGCCGCGGCTCCGTCTTCCCTCGCCTCGCCGAGCCCCTCGCTTTCACCGAGCTGCGCCTCGAGGTCACGCTCGACTGCAAGGTGAGGAGCGCGCCGCTCCTGAGGCTTTCGCACCTGTCGGTGGCCGGCAACCCCGGCGACTTCACGTCCGACCTCAGCGCCTGGTGGGACCACCATAGCCAGGATCCCAAGCCGCCCCTGCAGATGGTCTCCGACGACCCCGCGCACGTCGACCGTGCCGAAGTGGACCGCCTGCTCTTGGCGCTCTTCCAGAACGACCTCCCCCGCCTGCTGGCGCTCTGCGACGCCAATCGGGTGCCCTCCGCGCGCACGGGTCGGGGCACCGACCCACTCGTGGAGAGTCTGTTCGAAGCGGAGCACAGCGCAGATGACCGGATCTTCCAGCGCGCTCAGAAGCTAAGAACGATCCTGGGCGAAGCGCCCTTGAGCCGGCCCTCCTTCCGCATCGTACAGCGCGCCGAAGGCGGCCGTGAGCTACGAGAGCGCCTCCCCGATCCGAACCCCGACGAGCTCTCCATCCCACTCGACCTGGCCGGGCTCGGCATCCACCAGATCTACGCAATCTTGAGTACGATCGTGATCTCGGGCGCGCCGATCATCGGCCTCGAGGAGCCTGAGGCTCACCTTCACGCGCCGACCACGGGGCGCAGCCTGCGACGCGTCCTCGAGCGCGCCGTGCAGACCGGTATCGTCCAGCAGCTGTTCATCGCCACGCACAGCAACCTCTTCGACCTCGACCCCACCGGCTACTTCGACGTCTCGCTGCAGAGCGGCGCAACCTTCGTGCGTCGGGTGGCTGATCTGAGCGAGATCGACCGCCACCACCTCTATGAGCCTGGCCCCGCCAAGCACGCCTTGGCCCGCCTGATGCGCTATGCCCCGCCGGACGAGGTCGTGTTCGTAGCTCCCGACGGCGCCCCGATCACGGCTGCGCGCATGCTCGAACTGCTCGCTGCGGACGAGGACGTTGCGGTTCGCTTCCTCGAGACGCTGCACGGTGCCGCACTCCGGGTCGTGCGGCTCGACGCCAAGCGGGCAACCGCCACATGATGCTGGTGTTCGACACATACCATGCAGTTGGGAACGATCCGGCGCTACGGCTGACAAGCTGGCTCGCCGCCCGCACACTCGAGCGAGTCGCCGGCGCCCGACTCCTCGCCGGCACGGACGCCGTACGCGCTCGGCTCGACCACGCGCTCTGCGAGACCGAAGGCGCTTGGGTGACCGGCGTTGTCCTACTTGCTCACGGGACCGGGGACGGCGACGCAGTCCTCGGTGCCGACCGGGAACCGGCGCTCGACCGAACGAACGTCGCACGCCTCGCATGCCGCTGGGCCCACGCGATCGCCTGCGCCGCAGGCGCCAAGCTCGCCCCGCTAGCCGCAACGCTTGGCTGCGCCTGCTTCGTGGGATACTCGCAGAACCTGCAGGTGGCTTCCGTGGATCCGATCACGCTTTCCGCCGAGGTGCGGCGCCTTCTTGCCGAGCTCGGCACCGCAGCCTCGGTGGCGCTCCATGACGGCGTGCGCGGCGAGCTCGAGCTCATGCGCCGCGTCAGCGCGATCGCCGACGCGATCGCCCGCCGCGACGCGACTCACGGCGACGTGCCCTTCATGATGCGCGTGCTGGGACAGCAGCTCGTCGACGACATGGTGGTCGTCGGAACAGAGGTCACACGCACGTAGACGACCGGACGGGGCACCCCACCCTCGGCAAGGGACGGAGTAGGATCCCTCCCTCGCGCCCACCCTCGCCGCCCATGGCCCAACCCCTCGCGACCGCTGCCGTGCCGAGCACGCGCTCCGTGCTCGAGCTGCTCTCGAAGGCGCGCCTGCTCGATCTCGGCCGTGACGTCGGCATCGCGGTGCCGACGACCGCGACGAAGGACGAGCAGGTGCGGGCGCTGACGGCCTCGGGCCTGTGCGGCTTCCGGTGGCTCATGCGCGCGCTCGGGCGCGAGGAGCTCAAGGCCGCGTGCCGCGGGCACGGGCTCGACGACGGCGGGCGCGCCCGGCAGGAGCTCGCCGCGCGCTTGCTCGCGGCGCACGGCGCCGTCGAGACGGCGCCTCCGCCTCCGCTCTTCAAGGCGCGGGAGATCCCGCGCTACGCGCCGCGCACGGGCGACATCGTCGCGGTGCGGCACCGCCAGTGGCTCGTCGAAGAGGTCGTGCCGCCGCCCGAGGAGGGACATGCGACGCGTGTCCGCATGGTGTGCCTCGACGACGACCACGCCGGCCGCGTGCTCGAGGTCCTGTGGGAGCTCGAGCTCGGCGCCCGCGTGCTCCAGCCGGAGACGCACGGGCTCGGCGCCATCACAGGCATCGATCCGCCGCGGCACTTCGGAGCGTACCTGCACGCGTTGAAGTGGAGCTCCGTCACGGCCACGGACGCGAAGCTCTTTCAGGCGCCGTTTCGCGCCGGCATCGAGCTCCACGACCACCAGCTCACGCCGCTCAAGAAGGCGTTGGCGCTGCCGCGCGCCAACCTCTTCATCGCCGACGACGTCGGGCTCGGCAAGACCATCGAGGCGGGCCTCGTGCTCCAGGAGCTCCTGCTCCGGCAGCGCATCGAGCTCGCCGTCATCGTGTGCCCGGCCTCGGTGTGCCTGCAGTGGCGCGACGAGATGCAGAAGCGCTTCGGCCTGTCCTTCGAGGTCATGAGCCGGAGCTTCATCGCGCGCCGCCGGCAGGAGCGCGGCTTCGCCGTGAACCCCTGGAGCACCCACAACCGCTTCATCGTCTCGCACCCCATCGTGCGCCGGCCCGAGTACCGCGATCCCTTGCTCCAGCACATCGGCGAGCGCGCGAAGAAGAGCCTGCTCATCCTCGACGAGGCCCACGTGGCTGCGCCCGCGAGCGCGCAGAAGTACGCCGTCGACTCGCGCACGACGCGCGTGCTGCGCGACATCGCCCCGCGCTTCGAGAACCGGCTCTTCCTCTCGGCCACGCCGCACAACGGCCACTCGAACAGCTTCTCGGCCCTGCTCGAGATCCTCGACCCGCAGCGGTTCACGCGCGGGGTGCCGGTCACGAGCGCCGCCGCGCTCGAGCCCGTGATGGTCCGCCGCCTCAAGGAGGATCTGCGGGCCATCGGCGTCGGGCACTTTCCGCTCCGGAAGCTCGTCGAGGTGGGCCTGCGACACGACGGCAAGATCTGGCGCTCGCGCGAGCGCGTCTGGGATCCGTCGGACAAGACCCACACCGTGGGCCACGAGGCCACCCTCGCCGAGCGCTTCCCCGCGGAGCTCGTCCTGTCGCAAAAGCTCGCCGCGTACGCCGCGCTCCTGCGGCCCGACAAGGGCCGCGGCAAGCTCGTCCTCATCAACCTCCAGAAGCGCCTGCTGTCGAGCATCGAGGCCTTTGCCCGCACGCTCGATGTGCACGCGCGCTCGGTGAAGGAGGCTCCTCGGGCGACGCAGCTCGAGCTCGGCTCGTCACTCGCTGCCCGCCCACCCGCTCGCGAAGAGGACGAGTACGGCGAGGACGACGACGCCGTCGAGGCGGCCGACGCGGCGGAGATCGAGCGGGCCTCGCGCCTCCTCGCCTGCCCCGAAGGAACTGCGCAGGCTCTGCTCGAAGAGATGCTGGCGCTCGCCAGGCGGCACCGGAGCGCCCCCGACGCCAAGGCGCTCGCGCTCGTCGACTGGATCCGCCGGCAGGCGCTCGGCCCGCGCGGGCGCTGGACCGACCGGCGCATCCTCGTCTTCACCGAGTACGGCGACACGAAGCGCTATCTCCGGCAGGTGCTCGCGGCCGCCATCGAGAGCACGGACCGCGCGGACGAGCGCATCCTCGAGCTCCACGGCGGGATGAGCGACGAGGGGCGCGAGACCGTGCAGCGGGCGTTCAACAGCCCGCCCGAGGACCACCCGGTGCGCATCCTGCTCGCGACCGACGCCGCCCGCGAGGGCGTGAACCTGCAGGGCCATTGCGCCGATCTCTTCCATTACGACGTGCCCTGGAACCCGGCGCGCATGGAGCAGCGCAATGGTCGCATCGACCGCACGCTCCAGAGCGCGCCCGAGGTGCGCTGCCACTACTTCCTCTACCCCGACCGCACCGAAGATCGGGTGCTCGGCACGCTCGTCGCGAAGATCGACACCATCCAGCGCGAGCTCGGCTCGCTCTCGGGCGTCTTGATGGACCGCCTCGGCGGCGTGCTCGAGGACGGCATCGACGCCGGCACGACCGCCCGGCTCGACGCGGCCGAGGAGCTCGACGGCAAGCGCGAGATCGTGCGGACCGAGCTCGAGACCGAGCGCCACGACCGGGACAAGCTCCGGAAGGAGGTCGAGGAGTGCGGCGTCATCCTGAACCGCTCGCGGGCGGTGATGGGGTTCGATCCGGCGCTCCTTCGCGACGCCATCGACGTCGGCCTCGAGCTCGCGGGCGCCGCGCCGCTCCGACCCGCAAGCCCGGGGCCGCTCGCGCTCGACTCGGCCTGGCTCCTGCCCGATCTGCCCGAGTCGTGGCAGCGCACGCTCGACTGGCTCCGACCGCCGCGCGCCCGCGACGAGGCCTTCTGGGACTGGCGCAAACGCGCGCCCGAGCCCGTCCTCTTCGTGCCACCGCCCAAGATGAACAGCGCGCTCGTGCAGCTCCACCTCGAGCACCCTTTCGTGCAGCGCATCCTCGAGCGCTTCCTGGCGCAGGGCTACAGCGCCCACGAGCTCAGCCGCGTGACCGTGGCCCGCAATCGCCACGATTCCCTCGTGCGCGTGCTCGCCTTCGGTCGGCTCTCGCTCTTCGGCCCCGGGGCGGCGCGCCTTCACGACGAGCTCATCTCGGTCGGTGCGCGCTGGACCCTCGGCCAGAAGGAGGAGCTCCGCCCCTTCGCCGAGGACGCCGACAAGAAGGCCATCGAGCGGCTCGAGCAGATCCTCGCCGAGTCGCCCGCGCTCGAAGCCGTGCCGGCGGCGGCGCAGGACCGCGTGCGCGAAGCCGCACCCCGGCTTTTCGGCGAGCTCTGGCCCCACATCCGCGAGGAGGCCGACGCGAAGGGCCACGCCGCGGCCGGAAAGCTCGTGCTCCGCGCCCGCGCCGAGGCCGACGCCCTGCGCGGCATCCTCGAGGCACAGCGCGCCGCCATCGAGCGCGAGCTCGCGCGCCGCGTGCAGCTTCCACTCGACTTCGGCGCGTGGGACAGGACCGAGCGCGAGCAGTTCGCCGAGGACAAGAAGCACATGGAGGCGCGCCGCGCGAGCATTGCCCGCGAGCTCGAGACCGAGCCCGGCGAGATCGAGGCCTCTTACAAGGTCCTCCGCCACCGGCTCGAGCCCGTCGGGCTCGTGGTGCTGTGGCCGGCGACGAGGGGTTGAAGTCCGCCACCCCTCGACATTCGCCGCCACAGGCGACACGATCACAGCGATGCTGAGCCTCACCCGCTACCAGGACGAGTTCGCCGCCGGCGACTTCGGCGACGAGTTCGGCAGCTACCTCGTCTCCTACGCAACCGAGCACCACCTGGTCGAGGTCCATCTGTTCCAGGCGGCGAACGGCGAGCTGGTCGTCTTCGTGACGAAGTCGCCAGGCGTCCGGGTTGCCGACGTGCGTGAGCCCGTCAGCGCGGCCGTCGAGCAGTTCCTCGCCGATCGAGCGACTACCCGCCCGAGCATCCGCTACGTGTACGACCCCTCGGGCATGGCCGTCTCCGGCAGCTTGTGATGCGCGTTCGCTTTCGCATCCCGCGATCCATCCCGAGAGCCTTCGGCCCGGTGAATGCCGCGGTCGAGGGGCGGAGCTACCGCGTCAGGCTCGACCCGGCGCCGGCCCGGTCGGAGCCTCCCGCCGGCGGAGCGATAGGCCCCGGTGCGTTCGTGACGGTGGAGCACGAGGCAGTAGAGCCGTTGGACCGGAACGAAGCACGCGAAGAGGCGATCCAGGTGACCAACCGCGTCCTGCATCTTCTGCTGTTCGCGGGCAGCAACCAGAAGCCGGTCGCCGGTCTTGCCCCCTACGACGTCGAAGATCTCGAGGTCGACACCGGTGCTGGGGCGCCTGCGCCGCCGGAGCCGCCCGCACAACGCCGGTCGGTCCGCGTGAAGTTCGGCGATGACGTCGACCAGCCTGCGGTGCAGCGCCTTCTCGACCGACTCCCCGGGGGTCTCGAATCGGCACAAGCGCTCTGGAACGAGGCCGTCCAGGCGTACTACGAGGGTCGAAGCCGCGAGGCGCTGATCGTCGTGCGCGCCTCGATCGAGGAGGGGTGGACGTCCGCTGCCGACGCCTTCTGCCTGGCGGCCGGCCAAGCGCCTTCGCCGCTCGTCCGCACGGAGCTGGTCCAGGCGTATGTCGAGAGTGCCAAGAGGGCGCGCCTGACGGAGCGCCTGGGGGTACACACGACCCACCTGTTCGGCAGGTCCATCGAGTCCCAGCTTCCCGACGGCGACTGGGACCGGCTCTGCACGGCGCTCGACGAACGAAACAAGGTCGCCCACACCGCCGGCCCCGCCGACGCTGACCGCGCCTGGGACGGCATCCGCATCGCACGTCTGGTCATCGAGCATCTCGCGGCGCTGAGGGCGACTCTCGGCACTCGGTCGGCGACGTAGGGCGGCCCTAGGCTCCGGGGCGGGTGCAGACCGCAGGCCGTCTCGCTCCTGCTCGACGCCCGCGCAAGGCGCTCGTAGGTTCTGCCACGGAGCCCCGTGACCGACCTCGACCGCAAGTTCCACGAGACCTGGCTCGGCATGGTCCAGCCCGTCGAGGGCCTGGTCGTGTCGGTGCCGGTGCTCGTCGAGGCGCAGTGCCTCGAGCGCCAGCCACCCGAGGTGCAGCAGCGGCTCGTCGCGCTCGCGACCGAGGACGGGCGCGCGCTCCGCGACCTCGGCGCCTTCCTTTCGGAGCTCCTCGGGCTCACGCCGGACCTCTTCGACGCAGGCGAGGCCCTGCCCGAGGCGCTCTGCCTCTACGTCCCCGAAGGCAAGCAGCTCCTTCGCCCGACGCTCGCGCTCCGCAAGCACGGGGCCGCGCGAAGCGGCGAGGCCGGCGAGCCCCGCGACGCCACGGACCGCTACGTCGCCCTCGTGTGGGATGTCGCGGCCGCCGGGCCCGAGGGCGTCGGCCTCGATCTCGACAAGCCCGAGACGGTGACGGGCCCGTGGGACTACCCGGCCGCCGCGAAGTTCGACCGGCTGCTCCGCCATGGCCGCGTACCCATCGGCCTTGTCACGAATCGTGAGCTCGTGCGCCTCGTGTATGCGCCGCACGGGGAATCGAGCGGGCACATCACCTTCCGCGTGGAGGACATGGCGACGGTCGGCGGCCGGCCCATCCTCGACGCCTTCGTGATGCTGCTCTCGGCCAGCCGCTTCTTCGGCGTGGCCGAGGAGCGCGCCCTGCCCGCCCTGCTCGCCGAGAGCCGTAAGCGCCAGGCGAACGTCACCAACGAGCTCGCCGAGCAGGTGCTCGAGGCCCTGCAGATCCTGCTCCGCGGCTTCGAGGCGGCGGCCGAGCGCGACGGGCGCGACCTCCTCGACGACGCCCTCGCCCGCGACGGCGCCGAGCGCGACCACCTCTACAAGGGGCTGCTGACGGTGCTGCTCCGGCTCGTCTTCCTGCTCTACGCCGAGGACCGCGATCTCTTGCCCACCGACGAGCCGCTCTACGCCGAGCACCTCTCGGTCCTCGGCCTCTTCCAGGCGCTGCAAGAGGACGCGGGCGCGCACCCCGACTCCATGTCGCGGCGCTTCGGCGCGTGGGGGCGCCTCGTCGCGCTCTTTCGCGCGGTCTTCCTCGGGGTCGAGCACGGTCCGCTCCGCATGCCGGCGCGTCGCGGAGCGCTCTTCGATCCGCATCGCTTCCCCTTCCTCGAGGGCTGGGGCCCGGCCGGGAGCGCGCCCATCGTCGTCGCCGAGGATCGCGCGGCCGTGCGCGTGCCGACGGTCGACGACGAGACCCTCTTCCGCGTGCTCGAGAAGCTCGTCGTCTTCGAGGGGCAGCGGCTCTCGTACCGCACGCTCGACGTCGAGCAGATCGGCAGCGTGTACGAGGCGCTCATGGGCTACCACGTCGTGCGCCTGCCTGCGCCGGCCGTATGCATGCGCCCCGACGGCATCTGGGTCACGGCCGAGGAGCTCCTGGCGGTCCCAGCGGCGCGGCGCGCGGCCTGGCTCAAGGACACGGTGGGCCTCGCCAAGGCCCAAGCCGACAAATTGGCCGAGAAGCTCGCCACCGCCGTCCATGCGCTCGCCGACGCGCCCTCCGTCCTCGAGGCCCTCGCGGCGCACGCCCGCACGCGCCGCAAGGCCGACCGCACGCTCGCGGTCGCGAGGGCCGGGCAGCTCGTGCTCCAGCCCGGGACCGAGCGCCGCCGGACGAGCTCGCACTACACGCCGCGGAGCCTGTCGGCGCCCATCGTGCGCCGCACGCTCGAGCCGCTGCTCGCCTGCATGGGCCCGGAGCCCCCGAGCGAGCGCCTGCTCGAGCTCAAGATCTGCGACCCCGCCATGGGGAGCGGCGCCTTTCTCGTCGAGGCGTGCCGCTTCCTCGGCGACGCCGTGCTCGCCGCCTGGACGCGCGAAGGCAAGGCCCACGAGCTCTCGGCCGCACACGAGGACCCGCTCCTCCACGCCCGGCGCATGGTGGCGCAGCGCTGCCTCTACGGCGTCGACAAGAACGACTCGGCGGTCGAGCTCGCAAAGCTCTCGCTCTGGCTCGTCACCCTCGCAAAGGCTCTGCCCTTCACCTTCCTCGATCACGCCCTCCGCCACGGGGATTCGCTCGTCGGCCTCTCCTTCGAGCAGATCCGCGCCTTCCACTGGAAGCCCGGCAAGCAGGTTCACCTCGCCGAGCAGGTCCTGAAGGACGCCCTCGACGAGGCCATCGCCATCCGCCAGCAGATCCTCGCCCTCGCCGCCAACCCCGACCCCGCCGCCCAGCGCGAGAAGCAACGCCTGCTCGCCGACTCCGAGGACGCCTGCGACCGCGCCCGCCTCGTCGGCGATCTCGTGGTCGGCGCCTTCTTCGCCCGCGACAAAGACAAGGACCGCGACAAGGAACGCCTCCGCCGCCTCGATCTCGTCGAGCGCTGGCTAGCCGGAGGCGCCGAGGAGGAGGCGGAGCTCCGGGCCCTGCAAGCCGACATCCGGGCGCGCCTCCCAGTCTTCCACTGGATGCTCGAGTTCCCCGAGGTCTTCTACGCCGAGCGCCCGGATCCGCTCGATGACGCGAGGGTGAACCGGGCGGCGTTCATGGATGCGTTTGTCGGCAATCCGCCGTTTGCGGGCAAGAACCGCATCACCGAGGGCAACACCGCCGGCTACCTCGACTGGCTGATGGCCCTGCACCCAGACGTCGTCGGCCGCCCGAACACGGACCTCTGCGCGTACTTCTTCCGCCGAGCCGGTGCCCTCATCGGGCTTCACGGGACCGTCGGGCTCGTCGCCACGAACACGATCGCGCAGGGCGACTCGCGGCTCATGGCCTTGCGGTACCTCGTCGATCGGGGCGCCCACATCTACGCGGCCACCCGGACCCTGCCCTGGCCCGGCGCGGCCGCGGTGCACGTCGCGGTCGTCCACCTGGCCGTGGGGCGTGTCCCCGGCGTCGGGCCCCACATCCTCGACGGCAACATCGTCGATGACATCGACTCACGGCTGCGCCCCAAGCCGGAGCGGCCCGAGCCCGTCCCCCTCGCGGCGAACGCGAACCGGGCGTTCATGGGAGGCAAGCTCGTCGGTGTCGGCCTCGCCGTCAGCCTCGAGCAGCACGCCGCCCTCGTCGCAGCCGACCCCTCCAACGCCGCGGTGCTTCGCCCCTACCTCGGCGGCGAGGAGGTCAACACCAACCCCGACGGCTCGCACAGCCGGTACGTGATCGACTTCACCACGAAGACCCTCGAAGAAGCCCGCCGCTGGCCGATGCTGATGCGCATCGTCGAGGAGAAGGTGAAGCCGACGCGCATGAAGGACAACCGGGGGACGTACAAGACGTACTGGTGGCGGCCGGGGGAGAGCGGAGGGGCGCTCGCGGCAGCTCTGCGAACTCTGGAGCGGTGCTTGGTCGCGGCCAACGTGACGAAGCACCTCATGTTCACGTTTCAACCGACGACCTCGTTCTTCAGCCAGACGCTCTACGCCTTCAGCCTCGACAAGGTGACGGCCTTCGCGCTCCTTCAGTCCCGCATTCACGAAGCCTGGGCCCGGCTGCTGTCGTCCTCTATGAAGGACGACCTCCGCTATGCAGGCTCGGATTGCTTCGCCACCTTCCCGTTCCCCGAGCGCGACCCGGCCGCGGTCATCCCATCGCTCGAGACCATCGGCGAACGGCTCTACGGCGCGCGCGCCAAGTACATGGTCGAGACGGCGCAGGGCCTGACCCAGACCTACAACAAGCTCAAGGAACTGCGGTGCCACGACGCGCCCATCCTCGAGCTCCGGCGCCTGCACGAAGAGATGGACCGCGCCGTCCTCGACGCGTACGGCTGGAGCGACCTCGCGGTGCCGCCCTTCTGCCCGGCGAGCCCGGACGAGGTGGCGGCGCTCGAGGCGTTCAACGACGAGGTGATCGACCGGCTGTTCGTGCTCAATTCCAGACGGTCCGAGGACCAAGACTTGGCCCGGGTGGCGAGTGGGGCGACCGAGAGGACACGACCCAACACGCGCCGGCCCAGGGGCCGCTCCGGCAATCGCGGACAGGGCACTCTCGGCCTGTAGGCCGGCTCTGCCGCGCCGACCTTTCATGAGCAGCATTGAAACCATGACTCACGCGCATAGACGACTAAGGGGGCTCTAGATGAGCGAAGATACCGCTTCTGACCCACAGCTCAACTCATCCACGGAGCGGCGATTCCTGGTCGTCGTCCACATTAGCGACCTGCACGTGAGATGCACGGACGACCTGTGCCTCGGCCGAGCGGTCGGCGTCGTCGCCGCGCTCAGACCCCTGATGCGTTACGCGAATGGGGCACTGCTTGCGTGGACCGGCGACCTCACCCAGGCGGGCCAAGAGGAGCAATTCGCGGCTGCGCAGAAGCTTCGCGACAGTATCCTAACAGGCCTCCGCACCGAGTTCCCTTCGGTTCCAACGGCGTCAGCCGTCGTTCCAGGAAACCACGACTGTGACTTGTCCGGCGATCGCACCGTCCGCGAGATGCTACTCGACAAGTTAGCAGCAGAGCGGCGCTCAGACCTTACAAAGGATCTTCTTGCCACTTGCGAGCGCCCGCTCACGGCGTACCACTCGTTCTTCCCGCCCGCGACGACGCTGCCCCATTCAGCTGCCCCACACTCGAGCCTTGTCGGCACTTGCGAGCTGGCTACCCTCGCAGACGTCCAGGTGCGCGTCGTTGGCCTCAACACTGCATGGTGCTCGCGTCTCCATGAGCGTCCCGGTGGGCTCTATTTCCCGGAGGAAGCGATTCCGAACGCTGCTAACAACAGCTTCACGGTTGTCCTACTTCATCATCCACTGCAATGGCTCGAGCCGAACAATGCAAAGCGGCTTCGGCGGCGGCTTGAGGCTGTAGCGGACCTGGTCCTCACGGGACACGAACACGAGGTGGACGCCCGGGCGGTTTGCACCTCTTCGGGGCACGGCGCACTCTACGTAGAAGGCGGCCTCTTCGAGGAAGTGCGAGACACCCCCGGAACGTTCAACGCCCTCGTCGTCGATGTCGCTGCGCACAGGTATCAACACTTGGTCTACACCTGGGATTCCTCTCAGGACGGCTTCCGCGCTCCCTCTGCGGAGGCCGTTCTCGAGGATCCCACCTCGTGGCCGCAATTGCCGCTCGTTCGACATCGTCGCGCCGCGGCATACAGCCTCGAGCAGTCCTTCTCTGAGAGCCTGAACGATCTGGGAATAAATGTCGAACACCCCATACGCGGTAGATTAGGACTGGAGGACCTATATACGGTCCCGGACTTGCGGAGACACGTCCTCTTGTCCGAGAGGCCGGCAGACCCGATTCCGAGCTCTCGGGTGCTTTCCCGACTCATGGATCATTCACAGGTTCTGATCAGTGGCGACTCTCAGGCGGGGAAGACCGCGCTTGCCAAGAGACTCTTTCTGGCGTTTAGAGCAGGCGGCTTTGTGCCGCTGCTACTCGCGGGTCCCAAGAGACCGGTATTCGGAGTTGATCTGGACAAGATGCTGCAGCAAAAGTTTTCTGAACAATATTCGGCACCGACGGCCGAGGCATATTCCCAACTCCCCGTGGCCCAGCGTGCGATCATCGTCGACGACTTCCATCTCATGACCTGCAAGGCGCAGCTCAGGAAGCGCTTTCGCGAGGAATTGGCGCGGTTTGCCGATCACGTCATCTTCTTCGGACACGACATGCTGCTATCGGTCGAGGATGCGCTTGGCTTCGAGGGTGGGAGCACCGTCCAACGCTACTCCATTCTTCCATTGAGCCATGCGCGACGCGGTGAGCTGGTCGAACGGTGGGCCTCCCTCGACACCCAGGCCGAACCTCGCGAAGTCGCCCACGCCATCCAAGACACCTGCAGGCTAGTCGACTCCATCATCGGCAAGAACTTCGTACCTGCGTACCCGCCGTACGTATTGGCCCTGCTTCAGGCGAAGAGTTCCATGACGACGGTCGACGCCAATGCCGGCTCTCATGGGTACTTTTACGAGTTGCTAATTCGTTGCGCGCTCGCCCGGGAAACGCCGACTGAGGAGTTCGATATGCTAATGGCGTTTCTTGTGCACATTGCCGCGACGATGCTCATTCGTCAATCCCGCTCGCTAAGTGAAGGCGAGTTGATCGATGCCCACGCACGGTTCGAGGAGCGAGTCGATGTCGACTTTGACTTCAAGGCCAACATCGAGCGATTGAAGAAGCGGAATGTTCTCGATGAGGTCGCCGGGGAGTTCCGTTTCAAGTACCGCTACCTGTTCTACTACTTCGCCGCAGTGCATCTCAGGGACAATCTTGCGGCGTTCGAAACTCGTGAACGAATACGAACATTCGCTGCGTCATTGCATGTGGAGGAGTCCGCCAATGTGCTCCTCTTCCTCACCCATTTGACCAAGGACCCATTCGTCATCGACGAGTTGCTCACGATTGCGCGAAGCTCATTCGGCGAGTGCCCTCCGGCCACGCTCAATAATGGGGAGTACGCCGGCGCGGACTTCGCCACGCTTGCAGAGTCCACCAAGAGGTATCTAGAAACTGACCCTGAGGAAGCCAGGCGTCGCGCATTTTCCGAGATGGATGATGAGCAGAAGCGAGCAGAAGTGGACGCTGAGCGGCTCGCCGCTCGGGAGCCGGCCGCTGAAATGGTGCGCGTCGGGCAGGCTTTGGCTGTGATCCAGATACTCGGCCAGGTGCTGAAGAACTTTCCGGGGACGCTGGAGGCGACGCGAAAGGCGGAGATTGTAGCGGTCGTCTATGGGGTGGGTCGCCGGTTCTTGTCCTTCTATCTCGATCTCGTTGCAGCAAGCGGAACCGACCTGATTCACGAGATCGCTCGCTTGATCTCATCGGTTCATCCGAAGTTCACGGTTGACAAGGTTATCAGACGGGCTCAGGAGGCACTATCCGGCCTTGTGGCACTGACCAGTTTCGCGATGGTGAAGCGCGTATCGGTGGCTGTTGGGTCACGTCATCTGACCAGAACTTATCGTAAAGTGCTTGAGGATGTACCCGTGGTCCGACTGTTCGATTTCTCTCTGCAACTTGATCACGCCGGTGAATTTCCCATCGCGGCGCTGAAGGGCCTTGCTGGCCTTCTCGATGGCATTGTCTTGCCGATGATAGTTCTTCGGGGTCTTGTCGCGCAGCATCTTCAGCTGTTTCCCGTCGAGTTCGCCGCGAAGCAGGCGGCTTGCGCTGTCTTGGACATGAAGATTGACCGGAGCGACCTGTCGAACGCCGCGACCAAGCTGCTCTTGAGGTGACAGTCAGCGGCCCGTGCTGCGCTGACGGTCAGGACTTTGGCTTCCGAGCGTTCTGGTGCGCGATCTGAAGGATCCCCTCATCCTGCGGGCGAGAAGTTGATGTCTATCTTGGCGTGACGATCCGTGTTTCGCGAAGGTCCTCGAAAAAGCGAAAGCGGGCGGGCATGCTCGGCCTTCATGAACACTGCGAACGAAGGCGTTGGGG
>JACRDA010000037.1 GCA_016212965.1 Myxococcales bacterium | reverse complement strand
GCGCACCTACGAGGGCGCCTCGACCGAGCCCGAGGTGCGGCTGCCGCGCATCGGCCTCAACGACCAGCTCTTCGTCGCGCGCCTGGCGCAGTTCCTGTTCGCCCTCGCGGGCAAGATCCCGCCCGACAGCGACCCCGGCGAAGTGAAGCAGGTGATGGAGGCCGCGCTCGCAGAGCTCTTCGAGGTCGCGCCTCCCTCCGGCCCGGAGGTCTCGATCCACGTCCACGGCGAAGCGACGGCTCCGATCGTCGGCGTCCACGTGCGCCCGCGCCGCTTCCTCGGCGTCGCCCTCGAGGAGCTCTCGCTCGACGTCCCCCTCGGCGGCTAGCCTCACGGCGCCAACACGAGCACCTTCACCTGGCTCGGCGCCACGCGCGCCCCCGGGCAGTTCGTGGAGTTCTGCACCGTGATGCTGGTCAGGCGCGTGACCGGCAGGCCACCGACGAGTACGGTCGCCGCGGGTGTGACATGGCGGGAAGGGCCCATCACGGTGCCCGACGCGACGCCGGTGTTGACCCCTGCGTTGTCTCCGTTCGTCTGGGGCACCGTGGTGGCGACGTTGTGCGCCGGCCCGCACATGAAGAGCACGTTGTAGACAGCCGGCGTGCCCGTAGCCCCGACGGCTGCATTGGGATACGGCACGGGGACGGGCGGGGCGGGAGGCGCCGGGGTCAGGCACACGTCCGGGACGCCCGCGTCGGCGCCGCCCAGCTGGCAATTGGCGAACATCGGGGCGTCTCCCTTCAACCGAGGTGGATCTGCTGGCCGTCGAGCTTGACGAGCTCCGACGCCGTCACGAGGGCGTGCTCGGCGCGCAGGCGATAGTCGCGGCTCGCCTCGTGGTCGATGCGTGCCGCGCGCTTGACGTCGAGATCCTCGACGAAGCGGTAGGCGCGCTTCACGCGCGCCATGAGCCTCTCGGCCACGGTGTCGATCGCGTCCGCGCATACGCGCACCTGCTCGGCCGAGGCCTCGATGGTGCGGCCCAGGTAGGCGAGCGCGCCCACAGCGATGGTGCTCGTCGCCGCGGCGACCGAAAGCTCGCGCGCCGCCAGCGAAGCCTTGCCCTCGCTCGCGAGCTCGAGCCCATCGCGCGCGCTGAGCGCGATGCGGCCGTGCGCTGCCGCCAGCGTCACGTCCCCGTCGGGCGCGATGCAGATCGGCGCGCCGCGCTCGCGCTCGAGCACCGCCAGCACGTAAGCCGCTCCCGTGCCCAACGTGCACAAGAGGACGAAGTCGCCTTCTTCCGGGGCGACGAGGCAGCTCGTCGCGCGCTCGGCGCGCACGCGTCCCCGGGCCGTGCTCACCCAAGTCTCGCGCTCGCCCACCTCTGCTACGACGCCCGCTTCGCTGTCGGTCGCTTGCCACTCGCTCTTCATCGCCAGGTTGCTCATCGTCATGTCCTCGCCTCCTTCAATCCGTCGGCCCACTCGCGACCACCGGACGCCAGTCCTCCGCCTTCGCGACCGCGGGCTCGTCCCCGAGCGCGAGCGCACGGTTGCCGGTGAAGATGGCGCGCTCGTCCTTCACGCGGTGCAGCCGCGCTCGGAACAGCGTCGCACCCGAAAAGTCGCTGCCGGACACGTCGGCGTGCGAGAAGTCCGCGTACGTGAGCTCCGACCCGGAGAAACGCACGTCCCGGCATACCGCGTGCGAGAAGTTCGCCTGGTAGAGGTCCGCGTTGGAGGCGTCGACGCGCTCCAGCACCGCGCGCTCGAAGCTCGCTTGCCGCAGCTTGGCGCCCGTGAGCCGGGCACCACGGAGCGCCGCGTCGATGAACAGCGCGAGCGGCGCTTCCACATGCTCGAGGTTCGCGCCCTCGAGCCGCGCGTCCTTGAAGTTCGACCGCTCGAGGCGCGCCCCCGCGAGATTGACGCCGCCGAGATCCGCCTTCGTGAACTGGCAGCACGCCAGGGACAGGTCCGAGAGATCGAGGCCCGCGAGCGCCGCCTCGATGAAGATGCACTTGTCGATCGCAGCGCCACGAAGCGAGGCCGTGCGGAGGTCGGCCCTGAAGAGCGTGGTGTGCACGAGCCTCGCACCCGCGAAGCTCGTGCCGTCGCAGGGCGTCTGATACAGCGTCGCCCGATCCAGGTTTGCGCCGGCGAAATTCGCCTGCGACACGATGCTGTCGGCGAAGGCGCGCAGCACCAGCTCGGCGCGCACGAAGCTCGCGCCCGTGAGGTCGCACTCGGCGAAGGCGCCGGTCGCCAACACGGCATCGTCGCAGCGTGTCTCGCGCAGCCCACAGCGGTGAAACGAGGTGTGCCGGCACGAGGCGGCGGCGAGATTCGCGCCCGAAAGATCACATTCGGTCAAAATCGACTCTTCGAGCGTGGCGCCCGCGAGGTTCGCGCCGCGCAGATCCACGCGCTCGAGGATGGCCCCCGAGAGATCGGCACCTGCGAGGTCGAGGCGCGACAGATCGAGCTTGCGCAGCGGCTCGCCGCGCCGGACTTGCGCGACGAGGCGCGCCTGAAAAGACGCTGGGTCGCTCATGACCGTCCCTCTCTGCGCTCCTCGACGAACCGGATCTGGTCCATCAGCGCGCCTTCGAAGCTCGTGCCGCGGTCGCCGTTCACGTAGGCGAAGTCGGCCCGGAAGAGGTTCGCCTTCGCGAAGCTCGTCCCGCGGATGTTCGCGCGCTGGAGCAAGGCCCGAGTCAGATCGCACGCCGCAAAGCCGGCGCGCCGGAGGTCGCTGCCGATGAAGAGCGCTGCGTGCGCGCGGGCTCCCTCGAAGCGCGCCTCCGCGAGGTCGGCCTCGCTGAAGTCCGCGCTGTCGGCCGTGGCGCCGCGAAAGTCCGCGCCGCGAGCGCGCGCCCCGCGCAGGTTCGACGCGGGCATCCGCGCCGCGCGAAAGTCGGCGCGCTCGAGCGTCGTGTCCTTCGGGAAGCTCGTGCCCTCGAGCGTGGCACCGCGAAAGCTCACGCTGTCGGCGCGGCAGGTCACGAACGTCGCCTTCGTGAGGTTCGCTTCGGAGAAATCGACCCCGGCGAGCGCGCACTCGACGAACGAGCACTTCTCGAGCATGGCGCCCGCCCAGCGGCTATCCGTGAGCTCCGCCCGGATGAACACGAGCCCGGGCGCGTGAACGCGCTCGAGCTCGGCGCCTCGGAGCGTGGCCTCGAACAGGTTGGCGCGCTCGAGCTCGGCACCGGCGAGCGAGGCCTTCTCGAGGACCGCGCGCATCAAGATCGCCTCGCCGAGCCGCGCCGCGCCGAGATCGGCCTGGCTCAGATCGGCCGCGCCGAGGTTCGCGCCCGTGAGCTCGCCGCGCGCGAGCTTCGCGCCCGAGAGCTTGGCGCGCGCGAGCACGGCGCCCGCGAGAGCGGCATCCGACAGATCCGCGCCGCGCAGATCGGCGCTCTCGAGAAACGCGTGCGCGAAGCGCGCCCCGCGCAGATCCATGCCGGACAGATCGGCTCCCGACAGATCGCGCTCGGCGAAGTCCTCGTGAGCTGCGTACCCGCGCGCCACCTCCGCGCGGAGCCGCGCGGCCACCACGGGCGGTGTGGGCAGCGGCTCCGGATAGAGGTGCGCGAACTTGCGGTACATCTCGCGCTCGCGCGCGTCCCCGTCGCGCAGGGCCGCCACGAAGTCGTCATTCGAGCCGAGCGCCTCGAGCTCGCGCACGTCGACGCCGGCGTTGTGGCCGAGCGCGGCCATGTCGCGGAGCTGCCCGAGGCGGGCGTCGGCGCTCGGCTTGCGCGGGCCGGGCGGGCGAGCCGCGCCCGCGGCCATCATGGCGTCGTAGTCGAGGCCATGCTCGGCGCATGCTGCGCGCGACCGCGCCTCGAGCGCGGCCTTCTTCACCTCGGCCTCGGCCAGCATGTCGTCCGCGAGCTTGCGTTTCTCGGCGACGAAGTCCGCGAGATCCTCGGCGTCCGGCGGCGGCGCGTCGGGTTCGAAGGTTGGGAGCTTGAAGTCCCCCGGCTCGAGCCCGTGGGCCAGGAGCTTCTGCCGCGCGGCCTCGACGCGTTCGTTGGCGCCGCGGCGCAGGTTGGTCTTGAGCAAACCCTTGCTCTTCACGAGCTCGTCCATGTCGGAGAAGCTCGCGAGCGGGTGGGGCACTCCGTCGGCGGGCACGCGGCGCGCGGCGGGCAAGAGGTCGCGATCACGCAGGGCGAAGAGGGCGCCCTTCTCTGGATCGAGGCGCTTCTGGAGGACGGCGGCGTAGTGGTCGCGCGACGTCTCCTCGGCGAGATCTTCGAGGCCACACAAGAGATGCGCCACGTCGGAGGCGTCGGCCTCGACCACGGGCGTCGCGCCGCGCAGGATGACGATGCCCGCGTCGCGATGCGGAAAGAGGTGCACGGTGTCACACGCGAGCGCGACCTCGCAGAGCTCGAGCGCGCCCGCGCGCCGCAGGTTGACGAAGGCTCGGGCCCGCACGCCGGGCAGGCGCCCGCGCACGACCGCCTTGTCGGGGTGCATGCCCTCGACCGCGAGCTCCTCGTCGCCGCGCCAGAAGCCGTCGAGCCACTGATCCTCGGGCGCGACGTTGAAGAAGGTCGGATCGAGATCGTCCGCGAAGCCGGGGTAGCGCTCCTCGAGCCAGCGGCTGCCGTAGGTGCCGATCTTGCGGTAGCGCTGAGGCCACGTGAGCGGATAGGCGCCAAAGCCGGCCGGCTCGGGCCGGTCGCTCGAGGCGGCCACGAGCCGCCGCGGATCCTCCACGTTCGGCAGCGGATGGACCTTCTGGCCATCGCGTGCGGTCGGCGCAAAGCCCTTGCCGAGCGGATTGCGCTCGTAGCCGCCACCGCCGAACGCCCGCTCCCAGCCGAGCGGCATCTCCGCGAACGGCTCGGGCTCGCTCGCCCCGCCGCGCAGCCAGTGCCGGTCGCCGAGCGCCACGAGCTCCTTGTCGACGGCCCCGACCCGCACCTTCACTCTCACCGCGCCCGCCGTCGTGCCGAGCGGGGCGAACGCTTTACCCGTCACGAGCAGCTCGCCGCGCGGCTTCGGGAGCCACTCGTCGAGCACCGCACCTTCGCCGAGCTCGGCCGCGACGAGCTGCCACAGGCTGACCTCCGGCAGGAGCGGCTGCGGCGGCTCGAGCCCGAACAAGACGGCCACCGACACCACGAGGTCGCGCCGTCCGCGCTGCTCGACGACGCGCGTGAGGGCCGCGAGGCGACCCGGCTTCATGCATTTCATGGCTCGCTCCGCGTCATCACTTCGTCCCCTTCTTGCTGCAGCGCATCACGCACATCACGTCGTCCGCGGCGCAGCCGCAGGGCCCGCGCTGCGCGGGTG
This sequence comes from Myxococcales bacterium, assembly GCA_016212965.1. Lineage (GTDB taxonomy): Bacteria > Myxococcota_A > Polyangia > Polyangiales > Polyangiaceae > JACRDA01. The sequence continues at coordinate 9,458 of JACRDA010000037.1, read as the reverse complement.
CGGTCGGAGGCGGCGTCGCGGGTGGGGCGGGCGTCGTCTTGGCGCCGGTCGGGGCGACCGTGGGGCGCGCGCCTGCCGTCGCAGGCGGGCGCCCCGACGGGGCACCGGATCCGCCCCGGCGCGCGCCGGAGAGGTCGTAGGCCAGCCCCTCGGTGCCGCGCGCATCGCCGACGAAGACGCTCCAGGTCGGCGTGTCGGTGAAGGGGCAGCTCTGGAGCGTCATGTGCGAGACCGTTGCGGCGGGGCTCGCGTGGCTCCGCTTGGCGTCCTCGGCGATGTTGCGCACCGCGCCCGCATCGACGGCCGCCAGTGGGAACGAGCAGGCCGCCAGACGGCTCTTGTCATGCTGCGACAGCGGCACCGGCTCCGGCGTCCCGAGCGCGGCCCCGCGCACGACATAGCGGTCGACGGCGGCAGCCCCGCCAAGCGTCGCCACCTCGGCGACCGCGAAGTCCGAGTAGAGGGACAGCGAGCGCAACTGCGCCTGGGGGCCGAGCTTGCCCGCGTACGCCGCGAGCGCGGGTCGGGGGTCCATGAAGAGCGCCACGGCTTCGGCGGCCGTGGCGGTAGCGCGCGCACCAGCGCTCACCTCCGGCGTGACGGGCGCGGGTGCTTGGTTCGTGGCGGGCGCGTCGACGGCCACCGTTCGACCGCTGTCGCTGCTCGTCTGGTCGACGACTGCGTAGATCCCGGCCGCAGCGCCGCTGACGACGACCGCCACGAGGATCGCGATCACCATCAGCCGCTCGTTCTGCCGCGCGTTCCCGGAGGGCTCTGCCGTGGCTGTGGGGCGATAGTAGAGCTCTCCCGCAGGCGAGTTCCAGGCCGGCGGCGGCAGCCAGTTGGGCGGCGTCACCGGCTGTTGCACGGTCAACGCGCGCACCCGCTGCTTGGTCCTACAGTAGCAGCACACGACCGAGCCGCTCGGCGCGGAGACGTCGAGCGGCGCACCACACGCATGGCATTGTACAATCACGGTCGTTCCTCCATTCCACGTTTGGCCGAGCTCGAGCGAAGCGAACGTGGCCGTTAGTCGACGACGGTCAAGGCGGCGCCGATCTTCTTTAGCGCATACGTGCCCGCGTCGATTCCCGCGAGGGTCACTTGCATCCCGTTGACTGCCAGTGCGAAACCTGCAGCAGCGACCGACAGACTGGCCCCGCTGATCGACGCGCCGACGCCAGCGATGGAAATGCCGGTGACGGAAAGGCTGAAGCCCACCTTGGAGGTCTGCGCAGCGACATCCGTCTGCCAGAACCCATGTGTCGCTTCCCCCACCGGCTGCAAGAGCGTGATGGACGGCGCCACCATCCTGATCGGCCCCGCCGCCATGGTCGTGTAGGCGCCGCCGATGACCTGCGTGACCGCAGCGCCGTAATTATGGGTTGCCGCGCCCCCGACCGTGACGTTCTCGGCGCCCGAGGCCGTGAAGGTGTGCGCGCCGCTCACCGTCGTCGTGAGGGGTCCGCCATAGATGTAGCGCGCCGGACCGCCGGTCTTGAGCCCGAGGGAGGCGCTCACGTCCGTGGCCTGACTGCCGCCGTAGACCTCGCTCACGTCGCCCGCGGTCGTCTCGCTCAGGGTGCCGCCGATGTCGATGACCTGCTCGCCTCCCACGTCGAGTGTGTGGCTGCCGCCGATGTCGACGGCCTGGTTGCCGCCCACGTCGAGCGTGTGGTTGGCGGCGATCGTGGTCGTCTGGTTCGCGTCGAAGCTCTCGTTCACGTCCCCCGCGACGTGCTCGTTCTGCTCGCCGCCGATCTCGATGTCGCGCGTGCCGCCGACCTCGAAGAGGCAGTCGCCCTCGGTGTGGAGCACGATGTAGTGGCTGTGCGCGCCGTGCGGCTCGCCGTAGTGCGAGAACGTGTTCTTCGGTGGCGTCGAGACGTCGACGTACTGCTTACCCTCCTGATCCTCCATCTCGATACGGTTCTTGCCGCCCGTCTGGATCACGTTCTGGGTCTGGTTGTCCTTCGTGACGGGGCTCGGCGTCATGGCGTTCGGCACCACGCCGGAGATGAGCGGCCGATCCGGATCGCCCCCGAGGAAGCTCACCATCACCTCGGTCGCCTTGCGGAGCGGCAGGTGAAAGCCCTCGGGCGCACCACCGTGAGGCTGCATCATGCGCACCCAGCACGAGCTCTTGCCGGCCTCGGTGTCGCCCGCGCTCTCGTCGAAGTGGAGCAGCACCTTGTAGCGGCCGTGCTCGTCGAGCTGCGCGTAGTCGCTGTCGGCGGGGCCGTCCACGAAGCCGCGCTCGTAGCCGTGGATGCGCGGCTTCGGGGTCGTTCGCGCCGCGCGGTACTGCCGCTCGGCGGGGATGGCGACGACGCCGGCGTGGTACTCGTCGTCGTAGTCGAGGCGGAGGAGCCTCTTCAGCGGGGCGCTCCCGGCCGACTGGTTGCCCTGGTGCTCGACCGAGACCGCGAGGTAGTCGGCGTTGAGGGCCGCGCGCGGGTGCTCGTCGAGCGCGAAGCGGTACCCCGCTCGAAGGCCGAAGACCCGGCCGCTGCCGTGGTAGACGCTCTGGCGCGCGAGGAGCTCCTCGGCGCGCACGCGCGCGAGGCCCGCGGCGGCGTCCGGCGTAGCGACGTTGTCCCCGTGCCGGTACACGGTGCCCCCGCCGCGCTCGTCCGCCGGGGCGTTGCCCGACACGTCGAGGGTCGGCTTCAGGTAGTCGAAGTCGTTCTCGTAGACGGCGCTCGGCAGCCCCGTGCGTGTGCAGGTGAAGCTCTCGAAGGCCTCGAGCGCCATCGAGTCGGAGCCCGAGAGCGGCACGTAGCGCGCCGCCTTGCCGCGCGACGGCTGGTGCACGCTCTTGTCGTCCGTGACGATGAGCTTCTCCTTGTCGCTGCCCTGTTCGAAGAAGAAGTAGATGCCCTCGCGCTCCATCCAGCGGCTCACGAAGTCGAAATCGCTCTCCTTGTACTGGCACACGAACTCGCGCGCCGGGTACGTGCCGTGCAGGCGGAGCTCGTAGTCGTCGCCCGCGAGACCGGCGCCGTCGAGCATGATCCCGAGGATGGTCGGCGTGTCCTTGTCCACGAACACCCAGCTATGGCGCGTCGTCGTCAGGAACCACGCCTTCGGCACGAGCAGCACGCGGTAGAGCGTGTGGTCCGCCGAGGCGTGCAGGAGCTCCACCTGCGCGATCATGCCGTGGTAGGTCTCGGGCCCGTCCGGCGTCTCGAGCGTGAGCGCGGCCTTGAAGCCGACCGCCTGATCGAGATCGAGCTCCTCGTCGTTGCGCACGCTGAGGGCGACCTCGAAGTGGTAGAGTTCCGAGATGCCCTCCACGCCGCGGAAGCCAACGACGTGGGCGCTCTCGGGCACGGCGCTCGAGCTGAAGGTGTAGATGAGCTTCGTCATGGGTGACTCCGTCTTGTCGGTCGATGCGAGGAGGGGGGAACGAGGAGGGGGGAGCTCGACGAGGCGCGGTGACGGCCCCAAGGACCATCGGAGGTCACCGGCGCCCCAGCGGCGTGAGCGACGGGCCGTACTCGGGGTCGAGGCGCAGAAGGTAGAGCCCGGATGCGTTGCCGGTGATGCGCAGCGGCTCGTGCGCGCGGAGCGTGGCTCGCTTGGCGCCGCCTGGCCACACCGTCACCTCGCCGCTGGCGCCGAGTAGGACCGCAGCGAGGGGCGGCGCCGGGACCGGGTCCCACGGGTCCGCGCGAAAGACGAGTCGCGCGCTCCGGGGCTCCGACGGCGGCACGATGCGCAGGGTGTCGACCAAGTCCTCCGCGACGTACCAACTGACGAGGTCCCATGCCGCCGTCGGGGCGCCGCGTTGCCGGACCAAGGCGCCGACGACGGTGGACATGCCGGCGATGGAGTGGAGGGCCGGAGGAGCATCCGGGTGCGCTTCGTAGCCGGCGAGCAGCGTCTTCCGGAAGGCCACCGGTGGCGCGGCGTCGTCGAGCAGCGCCACGGCGAGCACGACGCCGGCTTCGGTCTCACCGAGGAGCGCCACGCGCGGGGCGTTGTAGTGTCTCGTGTAGAGCGTCGCTACGCCCGCGCGTACGGAGCCGATATCGCCAGGCAGGGGCGCAGCCCAGAGCACGCCCCGCCCGTGGCCGCCTAGTGTAGTCCGGAAGTCGACTAGCAGAAGCTCCCTTGCGGCGGCCGTGAGCGCAGGGCCGGCGAGCGCGAGCGCTTGATAATTCCGCGAAGCCAAAATTCGCAGGGGCCAGCCGGCAACGCTGAAGCGCTCGTCCCCGTGGACGATTTCCCGGCCCGCGAGCCAGAACAGCTCGCTCGAGCCCTCGCTCATGCTCAGCTCGCGCACCTCGGACGCGACAACGCTCACGCTGGCGCCCCGACCGCCCCGCCACTCCGGCGGGTCGTTGTCGTAGGCTTCCACGATCGCGGTCGAACCGTCCGAGCCCTGGTGCACGCCGACCGCGTAGAACGACTCGTCAGAGAAGCGACTCACGGTCGCCTCGTCGACGATGCTGATGATGCTCCGAATCCCCGGGTCGGTGTGGGAGACGACCCGCGCGGCCCCTTCGACGTAGTTGCCGAGCTCGACCTCCCTTACGACCGTGTTCGAGACGGCGCGCTCCGGCCCGATGGGTATCTCCACGTGGAAGCGATGGCAACCCGGCGCATCGAGCGCGTCTGCCAGCGTCAGCCCATCGTCGATGCGTCCGCCGGCGGGGACGACCAGCTCGGGCTGCCGCGCCTCGGGACCATATCTCGCCGCTGGCCACCGCGCCATTTCGTCGCTCGGGGTCTCGTGCACGACCTCGATCGCCCGCGGGTCGATGTGCACGACTTCGGAGCCGCGGTTCTGCATGCGCAGCCAGGCCCTAGGGCCATGGCCGACGCCTGCAATGCCGACCGCCCGCGCCCTCTCGTCGAGGCCGATCGTCAGGCTCACAGGCGTCTTGTGCACATCGATGACAGGCTCCGAGGTCGGCCGGCAGATGTGGGGTGCCTGGCTCCCCACCGTGCTCACCGCCGATGACGACTGGCTCGCCAGCGGCGTCCGCGGGAGGCTCTGTGGCGCCGGCGTGCATGCGAGGAGAAGCGCGAGGCCGGCGCTTCCGCAGACAGGTCGCAAACCGGCAGACTGACGTCGTGGGCAGCTCGACGGGCGCACGTTACCTAGCATTCTCACCGGCGTGGTTGCTGAGGAGCCGCGTGTCCCAGCCCCGGAGGCGAAGGACGCAGAGCCCGCAGAACACCGTGACCGCCGGATCACTGCTCATCAGGCAGGACGGAATGTCGGCGTCGTGGGCCGCGGGCCTTGCGTCGGGGGCGTCCTTCTGATTCGTGGCCGGGGCATGCGTGAGAAAGAGGCGGTGGCCGATCTCGTGGCCCAAGGTCTGCGCAACCGGCGCGAACGGCGCGTTGAACAGCACGACGACTCCACGGCGAGGATCACCAACCGCGCGGGACACGCCGGCAATGCCCGTCCGCATCCTCGACTCGAGGTTGGTGAAGCCGTCGAAGAACACGAGCGTGAGGCCTTCGCGCTCGGAGACCCACTCGCCCACCATTCGCGTCATCAGGTCGCCGGCGATCTCCTCGCATTTCTCGTAGTAGGCCTTTTCGGAAGGGGGGAGGAGCGGCATGGCCTCCCCGGGCACTTCCTCCCGCGGAAGCGAGCCCATATGGGCCGTGAATTCCTCTCGTGTACGAAGAATGAGGAAGGTTCCACTGAAATACCGATCCCTGCCCTGCTCGACGACGTGTCGCGCCAGGGGGTCGGGGCAGGCGGCGACGGCTTTCGCCAGAGCGGCGCGGTAGCGCTCCTCGTCGAGCACCTCGTAGCTCGGGTCGGGCACCTCGAGCACGACGGAAGCGGCCTGTAGCGACGGAAGCGCCGCGATTGCGTACGCGGGGAGCTCGGCAACGTGCACTTGCTTCTTCAGGAGCTTCGCGATGGTCACGCGCCGCGTCACCTGGAAGGTCCCAGTGCGGCCGAAGACGTTCGCGCGCGGCTCTGCGACATCGAGATCCTTGCGGGAGTCGAAGCGCGCGACGACCACGTAGCCGTCGCCCGCCTGGGCGGCCGGCGAGAAAAGGACGGCGGTCCGGCCGGCGAGCTCTCCGCTCGTCACGGTGCCGGTGAACCGACCCGACAGGTGCACAGCGGGAGTCTTGCTGGGAAAGGACTCCGCACCGGCGACTGCGGCAAAGTGGCCGTGGCCCGTTGCCGACCGTTTGCCACCGCGGTCTTCGTGGCATGCGGTACCCGGTGGTTGCGTCTCATCGACGAGGTACCGGGCGCTCTGGCGGACGAAGTCCCCCGGCGGGCCCGAGAGCCAGCCGTTCATGTCGGTGTACTCGTAGCTCCAGAGCACCTGGCGCCGACCCCAGCCCCGCGGGGCCAGCACCTCGCGGTCGTGGGAGTCGCGAAAGAACAGGGAAGCGATGAGCGGAACGTGAGGTCCCGACGAGTGGCGGGCATGATACGCGGCGAAGCTCGCTAGCCTGTCGTCCGTCGTTAGCCTGACGTCCGTCGTTTTCCCGAGGATATCCTTCTCCTTGAACAGGTTCGAGGGCATGGGCAGGTCGATGAGGGGCGCCGTCAACGGCGTGCCTGCGGCGATCAGGCGGGCCAAGATCGTCTTGTTGGCCTCGAGCTCGACCATGTCCTCGGTGCCGAGCTCGAGCTCGAGGCGCAGCGCCTCGACGAGGAACCGCGCCTCGTCGCGCTCGACGCGGCCACCGTCGGTGACGGTGATCTTCAGGGTGTAAGGCGAGAACTCGACCGACACGTAGTCCCCAGGGAAGTCCGGGTGGCCGCTGAGCTTGCCGTCCCAAGGGAGCTCGTGCTCCCCTGCGGTGAGGTCAGCTGCGGCGAGCGGCCGCGTCCAGATCGCCGCGCCCGGCGCCTCGTGCACGTCCGGCCCGTCGTGGGAACGGGAGAGCTCGAGTTTGCCGCTCGCGATCGCGACATCGGGATCGGTGATGGTCCACCGGATGAGCGGCTTCGGATCTTCCGCGCCCGGCGCGAGGTAGTCCACGTAGGCGAGCTGCACGGTGAACGGCGCCTTCGGCTTGCGACCGGGACCAGGCAGCCCGGGCGACGGTCCGGGCTGCGACGGCTGGGGATGCGGTCCCGCGCCGAGTCCACCCCCGCCTCCTCCCGGCACATACTCCCGCGCGGAGAGCGCCCCCGTCGCGAGCGCCCGGGCGGCAAAGTCGCGCACCTGTTCGTCCGAGAGGTCGCAGATATCCGCGCCAACGCGCGAGAGCATGCGCCGCAACGCGTGCCGGTCGCTCGAGTCGGTGGCGAGCTCGCCGACGAAGCGCCGTGCCTCGTCGAAGTCGCGGAAGCGGCGCCCGCCCTCTGGCACCGGAGCGAAGCGGAGACGCACATCCTTGTCGAATCGCTTGAAGGTCATCCTCGTCCCCCTCCGCCCCCGCGCCGGGACAGCAGCCAAGCGTGGTGCTCGGCGTACCGGCGCTGAAACGCCTGGTAGAGGGCGGGCTCGCTCTGGAAGCGGAGATTCCAGGCGGCGTCGAGCGCGGCGCGCGCCTCGGGCGTGGGCAGGCCGAAGCGTACCTCGGTGGCACGCGCCGACTCGGGGTAGACGACACAGGTCGCCGCGAGCAACGCGAGCGCCTCGACCGTGAACACCGCCACCGCCGGCGCCGGCGCCGCTGGCGCGTCGGGCGGTGCGCTCGGGGCGGCCTCGGCGCGCGGCACGAACGGTAGGGGCGGCTCGCCGAGGTCGATGCGCACGCCAAAGGTCGTGCGGTCGATCGCGTCGTCCGGGAGCGGCGGCAGGCCCTCGAGGGCCGAGCCCTTGCCGAGCAGGGGCGCCTCCGAGGACTCGCGAAACGGTAGCGGCGACAGGGCGAGGAGCTCCATGTCGAGGGCACCGGTGCCGTCGAGATCGACGGCGGCGTGATCGCTCGGCCCGGCAGAGCGCCCGTCCGCGCGTACCACCTCGCGCGGTGGCACGACCGGCACGGGCGCGGGCGCCGCGACCATCGCGACGGGCACCGCCCGCGGCGTGAGCTCGCGCCAGGCCGGAGCCTCCGCTGCCGGCGCGTGCGCGACAGGTGGCGAGCCCGTCTCGATGCTCGCCGCGGCGGAGCCGCGGGCCCAAGGCGAAGCGCGTAGGGCGCCGGCAAGCTCCGTGCGGATGGGCGCCGGAGCCGGCAGTGTCGCGAGGGGCGCCGGAGCCGCGATGGGCGCCGGAGCGGCGACGGGCGCCGGAGCCGGCGGGGTCGCAGGGGGCGGCGCGGGCGCGAGGCGAGCCGGCGGCACCGGGGCACTCGGGCCGGGCTCCGAGGCCACGGGGTCCGGCTGCTCCGAGCGCTCCTCCGAGCGCTCGTCCGCGCGCTTGGCAGCCGCGCCGGCCTCGGCCTCGGCCTCGGCCTTGCGCACCTCCGCTCGCATCAGCCTCTCGTCGGCCCCCTCGACGACGATGCGCCAGCCGGCCCCGAGCCGCCGCCATGCGTCCGCGCCGCCTTCGTCGATCGCGGCCGCGAGGGCGTCGAGGAGATCGCGGGCCCGGGCGAGATCCGCGTCCGAGGCCGCGCTCGCCGCGGCGCGGCGGGCCCGGAAGGCCGCGAGCTCCGCGTCCGTGGTCGACAGGAGCGCCGCGAGCACCCGACCGAGGCGCAGGGTCTCGCCGCCTTTTCGGCTCTTGGCTTTGGGGTCGGTCATCTGGCTCTCGTCAGGTGTCGTCGTCGGGTGTCGACCGCGCGCGCGGGGCAGTTGCGCACTTTTTTCGCTCCTCCACCACGGAGGCACGGAAACACGGAGAGCTGCACGGAGGGAGACAGGGTGGCGCGCCCCCAGCGCCGCGGCGCGAGCGATGCCACGGTTTTCGCGCGCGGCCCGCGGCGATTCCGGGGCCCCGCACGATCTCCGGCACGCTCCCCGCGCCGGCGCCGGCGCCGCCCCGGAGCTCCGGCTCTCGCCCTGCCCCACCGCCGAGCCTGCGCCCGAGCGGCGTCGCGGCGGCGGCACGGGCGCGCCATCGCTTGCGAATCGCTGGCCGGGCGCCCGCGCGGGCGCCGAGGGGAGCGCCCACACACGGCGCCGAGCCCAGCCCGCGCGCGAAGGCCGCGCCGAGCCGAGCGCTCGACGGTCGCGGCGCTCCGCCGCGCCCGACCCGATCGGCGCTCCCCTCCCCCCGCACTGCCATGGTCAGCCCTCCTTGGTCGGATCGGCCGGTGCGGGCGCGTCCGGCTCGTCCGGCTCGTCCACCTCGACGTCCGCCGAGGAGGTCACCTCGTCGAAGAACAGGTCCTGCGTCGTGCGGTCGCGCGGGTAGAGACCCCTCACGCCCGCCGCGATCTTCGCGTAGACGTCGAGGAAGTCCTCCTTCACGGCGTCGCGCTCCGCGCTGGGAACGATCCTCAAGAAGCGCGGCGGAACGGTCGCGCGGTGGTCGCGCGTTCCGGGTCAGCGCGTGTTGACGCTCCAGCGGGGTGACGTTCGGCCGCTGATCTTCAGTCCGGCTGCTTGATGCTCTGCGCTCTCGTCG
>JACRDA010000318.1 GCA_016212965.1 Myxococcales bacterium | reverse complement strand
TCGCGGCGCCGCCGGGGCCGGGCGTCGCGCGCGCCGCCACCGCCGCGGGCGTCGCCCGCGCGGCCGCTCCGCAGCCCGGCCCCCTGCCGGCGGCCCCCGCGGGCGTGCCCGGGAACCTGAGCACCACCACGCCCGATGGGCCGGGGCCCACCATCATCGACGCCCACGCGAGCGGTGCGCTCGGCGCGACGCCGGTCGCGGGTCCGGTCGGTCACGCACACCGCTACGCCCCGATCCCGCCCCCTGCGTTCGCCGGCGCGCGCGAGCCGCCGCGGCGCCTGCTCTACCTCGTGCTCGGCATGGCGAGCGCGATCGGGATCCTGCTCGCCCTGCTCGTCTGGGCGCTCTGGTATCGCTGACGCCGACGGAAGGGGACGCAGGCGGACGCCCACGCGCCGGCTGCGCCGTGGTAACACCTGACGCCGTATGCTCCCCGGCTTCGGCAAGCAGGCGATCACCATCGGCAGCGCACCGAGCTGCGACATCGTGCTCCCGGGCGCCGCCCCCGAGCACGCGCGCATCGTGCATCAGGGCGGCGGCAAGCTCGTGTTCGTCGCGAGTGGCGCCGGCCAGTCGTTCGCCGACCGCCGCCCCCTCGCAGCCGGGGAACAGGTCGCCTTCGACTTCCGCGCGCTCTTCCACGTCGGCCAGACGCAGGTCCCCTTCGACCACCCGGCCATCACGCTGATGCTGATGGCGCACGGCGCCCACCACGCGCCCGCGGGCCAGCTCGTCGTCGGCCGCGACGCCACGCGCGCGTCCCTCGTCATCGGCCACCCCAGCGTCTCGAGCCTGCACGCCACCTTGAACGCCGACGCGCTGACGCTCACCGACCACGGCTCGACGAGCGGCTCCTACGTCGGCGGGCAGCGGATGCCGCCGAACACGCCGACGCCCGTGGCGGCCCAGGGCGTCGTGTTCTTCGGGCCCGTGCCGGTGCAGGTGAGCCTGCTCCTGCAGCTGGCCGGCCGCGGGCAGCCGCAGGCGGCCGCGGCCTGGGCGCCGACGCCCAGCATGGGGCCTGCACCCCAGCCGCAGCCGTCGGCGCAGATGGCGGCACAACCCGCCGCGCAGCCGCAGGGCGTCGGCACCATGGCAGTGCCCGCGGCGCAGGCGCTCGCGGTGGCGCAGGCCTCCGCCGCGGCCGGCGGCGGCGCGGGCGGCCCCTCGACGCCCGGCGGCCAGGCACAGCTGAAGAAACACAAGACGGTCTTCGGCCAGCTCGACTTCAACGCCACCGCCGGCGGCGCCGCCGTGAAGACCATCGGCCGCACGCCGAACAACGACATCGTCGTGCCGCACGCGCAGGTCTCGTCGCGCCACGCGGTCGTGCACCAGATCGGCGGCCAGCTCTACGTCGAGGATCGCGGCAGCGCCAACGGCACCTACGTCCAGGGCCATCGCATCGCACCCGGACAGAAGGTCGCCATCCGCACGGGCGAGAAGATTTACGTCGGCCCGATGCCTCTGCAGCTCAACATCTCGGCGACGGGCGCGGTGGAGGTGGCCTACGAGGCCTACTCCGAGGAGCGCTGGGGCGGCCGCCCGCTCTACGAGATCGAGGCTTGGAGCCTCGTCGTGCAGGTGCCCGACCGCGACCGGAAGGGCGAGACCAAGACGCTGCTCGACAACATCTCCTTCAAGGCCCTACCGGGCGACATGATCGCCCTCATGGGTCCGAGCGGCGCCGGCAAGACGACGCTGCTCATGACGCTCAACGGCTACATGCCGCCCACGAGCGGCATGGTGCGCATCAACGGCGAGGACCTCTACAACATCTACGACACGCTGCGCGGGTCGATCGGCTACGTGCCGCAGGACGACCTCGTGCACCCCGAGCTCACGGTGTTCGAGGCGGTGCGCTACAGCGCCAAGTTCCGCTTGCCACCCGACTACTCGAGCGAGGAAATCGACCAGCGGGTGATGCAGACCATCAAGGACCTCGGCCTCGAGGGCGTGGCCAACCTGCAGATCGGCGCCCCCGAGAAGAAGACGCTGTCGGGCGGCCAGCGCAAGCGCGTCAACATCGCGCTCGAGCTCGTGACCGACCCGGTCATCCTCTACCTCGACGAGCCCACGAGCGGGCTCGCCTCCGACGACGCGGCGAGCCTCATCCACCTGTTGCACGACCTCGCCAAGGCCACCGGCAAGACGATCATCATGACGATCCACCAGCCGGCCAAGGACGAGTTCGAGAAGTTCAACATGGCGCTCATCCTCGGCTACGGGGGCGTGCCCATGTTCTTCGGGCCGACGTCGCCCGACGCCTACCGCTTCTTCGGCAACTTCGCGCTGCGCAGTCGCCCGGGCGCCGTCATCGACAATCCGCGCGACATGTTCGCGGTGATCACCGAGCGCGAGAAGCCGATCTTCGAGCAGCTCAAGGCGCAGAACCCCAACGCCGAGCGCCACGAGGCGCGCTACCAGGCGGCCCTGCAGTGGCGGCAGGAGTACTACCAGGACTCGAACCCCATCTACCGGCGCATGTACTCGGGCCGGCGCGCCGTCGGCACCGGCGACGGAGCACGCGCCATCCCCGAGCGGCGCCCCTCGACCAAGGGGCAGTTCCGCCTGCTCCTGTCGCGCTACTTCAAGACCAAGGTGCGCGACGTCGGCGGGACGGTGATCATGTTCGCGCAGGCGCCCATCATCGGCATCCTGCTGGCGGCGGTGTTCGGCGGTCAGCAGGCCGCCGCGCCCGCCTGGTGCCTCGGCGCCCTGCAGGAGGTGCGCGACAAGTACAAGGACCAGATGAAGGGCGGCGGCGAGATCATCCTGCAGCAGACGCAGGATCACACCGGCGCGCTCTTCTTCCTGGTCGTGGCGGCGATCTGGTTCGGCACCTCGAACGCGGCGCGCGAGATCGTGCGCGAGCGGTCCATCTACCTGCGCGAGCGCATGGTGACCTTGGGCCTGTTCAACTACGTGATGTCGAAGTTCGTGCTGCTCGCGCTGTTCTGCGTGGTGCAGTGCACGCTCTTGCTCAGCATCGTGTTCTTCGCGCTCAAGTTCTCGGGCGGCATGCAGGCCTTTGCCCTCGAGCTCGCCGCGCTCACGGCCACGGCCATCGTGGCCGTGGCGATAGGTCTGCTCCTGTCGACGATCGTGCAGTCGAGCGAGGCGGCGATGGCGCTCACGCCCATCGCGCTCATCCCGCAGGTCGTGCTCGGCGGACTCATGGTGCCGGCCACCACCATCCCGAAGCTGGCGTTCCTCATGTACGGCATCCCGGCGCGCTGGGGCTTCGAGGCGGTGGTCATGCACGAGCGCCTGGCGATCTCCAGCGACCCGGCGTGGCTCATCGACCTCAGCCAGCAGCTGTCCGGCAAGCTGCCGCCGGAGGACTTCTTCGAGGAAGGCGGCAAGTTCCGCTGCGCCGTGGCCCAGATGGCCAGCGACTCCCTGAACGGCGCCTGGGGCTTCAACACCTTCGAGCAGCGCTATCTTCCGTACGTGGTCATGGGGGGCATGACCCTGGCCTTGTTCATCCTCATGTGTCTCATTCTCAAGCGCCGCGATCCGGTGTGACGGATCGGGCGTGGCTCGCACCGCCCCCAAACCCATGCGCACTCGTCGATGCAAGAGTCCCCGCGCGGGCGCCCGGCTCGCCCCGGGCGCGATCCTGGCGGCCGGCCTCGCCCTCGCGCCGGGCCTCGCCCGCGCGCAGCAGCCCCAGCCCGAGCCGCCCCCGGACCAGAGCTACGATCAGTACGGGCGCCCCATCCCGAGGCCCGCCGAGCCCGAGCCGCCCAAGAAGCCGACCCCGCCGAAGCCTCTCAACTACGTGCCGCCCGTCTACCCCGAGGAGGCACGGAAGCAGGGCCTCGAAGGCGAGGTCATCCTCAAGCTGAGCATCAGCGCCGAGGGCAAGGTCGACGCGGCCGAGGTCGCGACGCCCGGCGGCCACGGCTTCGACGAGGCCGCGCTCGAGGCCGCGAAGGGCCTCACTTTCGAGCCGGCGCGCAGGCCCGACGGCACGCCCTTCGCGGCGCGCATCTCGTATCGCTACGCGTTCAAGCTCGCGCCCGCGGAGCCGACGGGCCCTGAGCCGGCCGCGGTGAAAACCGGCGTGCTCAGCGGCAAGGTGCTCATCCAGCCCATCGACGAGCCGCTCGCCGGTGCCACCGTGACCATGGTCGGGCCGGGCGGTGTGCCGCGCGTCACCGTCGTGACCGGCGTCGACGGCACCTTCGGCTTCCCCGACCTCTTGCCGGGTGCCTACCAGGTCGCCGTGAGCGCCCCGGGCTACGTCGACTTCAGCGCCACCGAGGACGTCGAGGTCGGCGCGGAGAGCATCGCCACCTACCGCTTGTCGGCCGAGCAGAAGGGCGCGATCGAGGTCGTCGTCGAGGGCGACCGGCCACCGCGCGAGGTCACGCGCCGCACGCTCGAGCAGCGCGAGATCGCGCGCATCCCGGGCACGAGCGGCGACGCCCTGCGGTCGGTCCAGAGCCTCCCCGGCGTGGCGCGTCCGCCGGGGCTCGCGGGCCAGCTGCTCGTGCGCGGCTCCGGGCCCTTCGACACGGCGACCTTCATCGACGGCATCCCGGTGCCGCTCATCTACCACTTCGGCGGGCTGTCGTCGGTGGTGCCCACCGAGCTTCTGAGCAAGATCGACTTCTACCCGGGCAACTTCTCGAGCCGCTACGGCCGCGTGCTCGGCGGCATCGTGGACGCCGGCATCCGCTCGCCCAAGAACGAGTACCATGGCCTGGCGCAGGTCGACCTCATCGACTTCCGGCTCATGGCCGAGGGGCCCATCCCGGGCTTCCCGCCGGGTTGGACCTTCGCCGCGGCCGGGCGCCGGAGCTGGCTCGACACCTGGCTCGGCCCGGTGCTCGAGGAGGCGGGCGCGGGCGTGACGCAGGCGCCCGTCTACTACGACTACCAGTTCCTGGTCGAGAAGCGCGCCCCCACCTGGCGTTACCGCACCTCCTTCTACGGCTCGGACGACAAGCTCGAGCTGGTGGTCAAGGAGCCCGCCCCCGGCGAGCCCGCGCTCTCCGGGGACATCGGCCTGCACACCGCCTTCATGCGCCTGCAGTTCCAGGCCGACGGCAACCTCACGCCGCGCGACCGCATCGAGTCGGTGTTCGCGCTCGGGAGCGAGAACATCGACTTCGGCCTCGGGGAAATCTACTTCATGCTGCAGGCGCGCTCGCTCACCGGGCGGCTCGAGTACACCCACACCTTCTCGGACGTGCTCAAGCTCAACGTCGGCGCCGACGTCAACGCCGGCCTCTACGACGTCAAGGTGCGCCTGCCGTCCCCGCCGGGGCCGGGGCAGCCGCCGAACCAGCCCTTCTCGACCAGCGTGCTCGAGGAGTCGAACGAGCGCGGCACCGCCATCCGGCCCGCCGGCTACCTCGAGTTCGAGCTCACGCCCGACAAGCGCCTGCGCATCGTGCCGGGGCTGCGCATCGACTACACGAAGGACACGAAGCGCCTCGACGTGAACCCGCGCCTCACGGCGCGCTACCTCATCGTCGACGAGCTGCCGAAGACGGCCGTGAAGGCCGGCATCGGCGTGTTCACGCAGCCGCCGCAGTTCCAGCAGTCCGCCAGCAGCATCGGCACGCCCGATCTGCGCTCCTCGCGCGCCATCCACTACGCGCTCGGGCTCGAGCAGGACATCACCGAGCAGGTCGACGTCTCGGTCGAGGGCTTCGTCAAGCAGCTCAACGACCAGATCGTGGGGCGCCCGTCCGCGAGCGGCACCGGGCTCGACTACGACAACAAGGGCCTCGGCTACGTGGTCGGCGCCGAGGTGCTGCTCAAGTACAAGCCAGACAAGCACTTCTTCGGCTGGCTCGCCTACACGCTGTCGCGCAGCGCGCGCCAGAACGGCCCGGGCGAGCCGGAGTACCTCGTCAGCTTCGACCAGACGCACATCCTGACGGTGCTCGGCAGCTACCAGATCGGCAACGGCTGGGAGTTCGGCGCGCGCTTCCGGCTCATCTCGGGCAACCTGCTCACGCCGAACGTGTGCGACTTCACCGACAAGGAGTGCGATGCCAAGCGCATCGGCGGCTTCTTCCACGGGCCGAGCGGCGCCTACACCGCCATCCCCTTCGGCTCGGTCACGAGCGAGCGCCTGCCCCTGTTCCACCAGCTCGACGTGCGCGTCGACAAGAAGTGGGAGTTCGAGGGCTGGCAGCTCTCGACCTACCTCGACGTGCAGAACGCCTACAACTCCCTCAACGTCGAGGGGCTCGTCTACAACTACAACTTCACGGCGCGGCAGTACCTGACCGGCATCCCCATCCTGCCGAGCGTCGGCCTGCGAGGAGAGTTCTGATGCTGCCGAGGAGCACGCTCCCGAGCCCGCGTCGTCCCCGCCGCTACCGGCGTGCGCTCTTGGCGGCGCTCGCCTTCGGCCTGCTCTTCGGACCGAGCTGCGCGGCCTCGTTTCTTCCGTCGAGCTACGTGAACAGCCTGCGCGTGCTCGCGGTCACGATCGACGCGCCCTACGCGGCGCCGGGCGACGAGGTGACCTTCCGCATGACGGTCCACGACGGCCTCGACCCCGAGAACGGCCCGCGCGCCATCCAGGTCGTGTGGATCGGCGGCTGCTTCGACCCCGAGGGCGACCGCTACTACCTCTGCTTCCAGCAGCTCGCCGAGACGCTGGCGGGCCTCGCGGGCGGTGGGCCGCCGCCGACCGACCTACTCAAGCTCGACATCGTGGCGCCCACCTCGAGCGGCATGCCGGATCTCTCGAGCTTCACGCTGCGCCTGCCCGACGACCTCATCTCGCGCCGGCCCCCGCCGGTCTCGGGCCCGCACTACGGGATCGGCTACGTGTTCTTCGCCGCCTGCGCCGGCACGCTCGCGCCCGGCGAGCTCACCTCGCCCTCGGGCGGCGCCGTGCCCGACTTCCCCATCAAGTGCCTCGACGCGAACGGGCAGGCGCAGGGTCCCGAAAGCTTCGTGCCGGGCTACACGCAGGTCTACGCCTTCGCCGACGGACGCAGCAACACGCCGCCGACCGTGAGCGGCATCCGGCTCGGCGACAACGAGCTGCCCGAGGACGCGGCGCTCGCCCCCACCGTGCCGCGCTGCCCGCTCAGCGCGGACGACCGCAGGAAGAGCGGCTGCGCGCGCCCCACGGACGACGCCTGCGTGGAGCTCGATTTCGAGGTGCTCATCGGCGACGTGGCCGAGGTGGATCCGGACTCCAAGGGCCCACTCGGTGAGACGCGGCGCGAGGTCGTGTGGGAGAGCCACTTCGCCGACGGGGGCGACTTCGCCTCGGATCTCTTGCTCGTGAGCTCCTCGGAGGGCGGCCCGCAACCGCACGTGACGAGCTGGACGCCGCCCGCCGAGCCCGGCCTCGTCACCTTCTGGGCGGTGGGGCGCGATCAGCGCGGCGGCGCGAGCGTCGTGCGCCGTTTCGTGCGCGTCGAGTGACTGGCCCGGTCGCGGCGCGACTCGCCTCCAGGTACGTGGCAGAGCACACCACCGAGGCACGGAGACACGGAGAGCTGCACGGAGCCGGCAGGGTTCAGAGGCCCCTCCGTGTCACGCTCCGTGCTTCCGTGACTCCGTGGTTCCGCTCGCTGGCTTCCGTGCGGATCGAGTGACTGCCTTGGCGAACCGCACGGCCTGGCGCCCGCACCGAGCGCCGTGGTTCGCGTCGTTCGGCCAGAGCCAGCTCAGAGCGCGTACGTCTCGGCGAGGTAGCGCACGATGTCGGCCGACTCGAACATCTCGCGACCGGTGTTCGGATCGAAGAGGTAGGGGACCTGCATCTTTCCCGAGCGGGCGACGAAGGCCGGGCGGCCCGGGCTCCGCTTCGCGACGTTGTGCAGCACGTACGGCAGCTCGAGCTCGCACAGGGTCTCGCGTGCCAGCCGGCAGTAGGGCGAGGCCTCGAAGCTCCAGAGCTCGAGGGGGCGCTCGGGCGCCCGCGCCGGACGGTGACGGGCGCCCTTGCCCGCGCGCGCCAGGCTCGCCGCGGCGGAGCGCGCCGTGTCGAGGGGGCCGAGGGCGAGCCTGAAGGGGGCGCGCCCGCTGCCGTAGGTCGCGTAGAGGTAGCGCACGATGGCCGCCGACTCGTAGAGCTCGCGGCCGGTGTTGGGATCGACGAGAAACGGGAACTGCGCCTTGCCGCCGCGGCGCTCGACCTCGGCGCGGAAGCGCCCGCCGCCCTTCGGGCACGGGTACACCAGGGCCTCGAGATCGAGCTCGGACAGGGCCTCGCGCACCTTGCGGCAGAAGGGACAGGCCTCGAACTCGTAGAGCTCGAGCCGCTTTTCCGGGCGCGCTCCCTGCGCCGTCGTGGCGAGCCCGGCGCCGAGCTCGAGCACGCTCGACAGGTACGAGGTGGTGACGTCGACGGCGCGGTTCATGCGGTGGTCCGATCCTTCGGGTGGGGCGGTTGCGCGACGCTCGACGCTGGCGCATTCGTGCTCGGTGCGCAAGCGCTCGGTGTCGCGGCCGCGCGGGCGCGCCCCACGGTCACGACGCCCCGCGGGGAACTCCGCGCGTGGCGCGCTGTCGAAGCCGCATGCTCGGTCGTCGTGGAGACTTCGGTCGGCGCGGCACGGGCGCGCTCCTGGCCGTGGCCGGTCTCGCGCTCGCGCTCGCGGGCCGCGCGCGCGCCGACGGCTTCCGCAGCACGCGCTCGCCGGAGCTGGTCGAGCGCGCACACACGGTGCGGATCGTGCTCGAGCGCGACCGGGCGCTCCTCGAGGTCGAGCGCACGCTGTGGAACGGCGGCGCGCGGCCCGATCAGGCGACCATCGACATCCTCACGGCGCCCGCGCTCGTGCCCGTCGGCCTGCGCACCGCGAGCGGCGGGCGCTGGTTCGAGGGCGAGCTGCTCCCTGCCGAGACCGCCGCCGCGCGCTACCGCGAGCTCACGGGCATCGGCGGCTACTACCCGAAGGACCCGGCGCTGCTGTCGTACCGGGACCAGGGGCACTTCGCGCTCCAGGTCTTCCCCTGCATGCCGGGCGAGGAGAAGAGGGTCGCCTACACGCTCGTCGCGCCGACGCGCTACCGGGACGGCCGCTACGTC
Source organism: Myxococcales bacterium (assembly GCA_016212965.1). Classification (GTDB taxonomy): domain Bacteria; phylum Myxococcota_A; class Polyangia; order Polyangiales; family Polyangiaceae; genus JACRDA01. The sequence continues at coordinate 46,954 of JACRDA010000318.1, read as the reverse complement.
GTCGAGCTCGAGCCCATGGGCACGAACGAGGTGACGGCACGCGCCGTCGTGCGGAGCGACCTCGGCCCCGTGACCGTCGACGGCGCGATCCCCGACGGGCCCTTCGACCTCGACCAGGGCGCGGTCCTCGAGCTCGCCGCACCCTTCGCGGCGCCCGTCGAGGGCAGGCTCGCGACGCAGCCGTTTGCGACCGGGCGCGTGCTGTCGAGCTTCCACCTCGACGTGGCGCCGCGTCTCGGTAGCGTGCCGCGCGGGGCACGCGTGGTCGTGCTCCTCGACGGCTCCCGCTCCGTGCAGGCGCCCGAGTGGGAGGCGTCGGTCGGCGCGGCCTCGGCCTACCTCGCGCACTTCGGCGACGGGGCGAGCCGCGCGGCCGTGCTCACCTTTCACCGTGGCGTCGCACCGCTGACCCCGGGTTTCGTGCCCATCGACGCGGCGCGTGACGCGCTCGGGCGCGCGAGCTTGCCCGGGAAGAACGGCAGCGAGCTCGGCACGGCCCTCGCCGCGGCGCGCTCCCTGTTCGCCTCCGCCGAGGCCGCGAGCGAGCGGCGCCTGCTCGTGCTCACCGACCTCCGCACGCGGGCGGCGCTCGAGCCCGACGAGGTGCGGCGCGCCTTGCCGGCAGGTGCCGTCGTTCACGTCGCGACGACCGGCGTCGGGACCCCGTCGCTCGCACGCGACGACGCCAGCCCCTGGGCCGCGGTGCCGCGCGCAACGGGCGGCCTCTTGTGGCATGCCCGGAGCTCCGCCGAGGCCGACGACGAGCCCGCGCGCCGCGCGACCTTCGAAGAGTGGGCGCGTCCCATGCGCATCGACCGCGTGCGCGTCACGGCCCCCGGGCTCCTCGACGAGGCGCTCGAGAACGAATCGTTGCGCGAGGGCGCGGGCCTCGAGCGGAGCGCGATCACGGCGCGCTGGGTGCCCTACGTCTCGCTCACGGGCGAGCTCTGGTCGCGACCCGTCACGCGGACCCTCGCGCCCGACGCCGACTACGGTCGCGACTGGAGCGCGCTCGTGTTCGGCACGGATCTCGCGTCCGAGCTCACCGAGCCGGAGATGATGACCCTGGCGCGCGCGGGTCGCGCCGTGTCGCCCGTGACGAGCTACCTCGCCATCGAGCCGGGCGTCCGTCCCTCGACCGAGGGGCTCGAGGAGACCTGGGGCACGGGCCAGGGCGTCAGCTCGGGGCACGGCTATCTAGCCGGCTCGCACCGCACGAGGCCCATCTACCTGCGCACCTCGGTCGACTTCGAGGCCTTGCTGCGGGACCTGCTCGCGCCCGAGGCGCGAGCCTGCGGCCTCGTTGCGGGCACGAGCGAGGTGCGCGTCGAGTCGACGCTCGACGAGATCGTGGCGCTCGACGCGCGGCTCGACCGCGCCGGCCCGGGTAGCGCGGGCGCGCGCTGCCTGGTCGAGCGCGCGTGGGCCGTCGAGCTCCCGCCGGCCTTCGACCTCGAGCGCCGCGTGACGACCGTGCGCATCTAACAGGAAACTCGGCTCCAGTGTGCCGGTGGCTTCAGGCTACGGGTTTCAGGCTCATCATCGATCGCATGTTCCGCCTTGCTCGAGGGCAGCCATCGCGAGCAGCCAGCCAGCGACACCTGCTCATTGTCGACGAACCGGTAGCTCTCAGTCTGCAGACCCGGGAATCAACCGCCAAGGCGCCAAGAGCGCCAAGGATAGGGGGGTTCCGGTGGAGCCGGGAAACGCCGGCGCAGCGCTCTCTTGCGCGCCCCCTGCTCACCTTGGCGCACTTGGCGTCTTGGCGGTTGTCCTCTGTGTGCGCCAGGCCGAGTTACCAGCCGGACGAATCCGCGCTCGCCCGGCCCCCTACTTGGCGGTCGGCCTCTGGGTCGGCCGGGGTGGTCGACTTCGCCAGGCAACGACGATGTGACTGATCTTGAGGCTTCAGGCTTCAGGTCCAGAGGCCGCGGTGTGGATCCCTGTGGCCTCCCGCTCTCCCTCCCGAAGCCTGGAGCCTGGAGCCTGGAGGCTGTAGCCGGTGGCCCTCGTCGGCCTACCGTTTCGTGCAGCGCGGGTCGGGCGCAGCCCGGTGCCGGAACTGACTCGCGCTCGCCCCGCTCACCCGAAGGGCGACTGAGCGCGCGGGAACACCTTGCGGGCGATCGCGCGGCCGAGGAGCCAGCCGAGCAAGCCGAGCACCCCGGCCGCGATGGCCGCGCCGACCAGCATGCCCTGCAGCGGATTGTCCATTTGCTCGGCGAGGAGCTTGCCGGGGAAGAACAGCCCGACGACGATCCCGGCGACGACGCCGACGCCGCTCACGACCTCGACGAGCACGTGGCTGCCGAGCCACCCGAGGAGCCCCCGCGCGTGCATCCCGCCGCCGGCGCGCCGCGCCTCGGTGTCCACCGGACCGGGCTCGTGGTCGTCGAGCGGCCCGCCCCGCGGCCGCAGCGCGCCGTAGACGAGGCCGCCCACGAGCAGGCTGCCCACGAACACGAGCACGGTTCCGAGCGCGAACCACCCGGCCACGCCCGCGAACCCGACCAGCATGCCGGCGCCCATGGCCCCGCGCTCGCGCCACACGTGCCGGCGCACGCGCCGCGCCGCCTCGTCGAGCTCCTCGTCGGTGACCTCGCGCGCCGGGCGCGGCCCCGTCGGGTAGTCGGCGTGGTCGGCGTGGTCGGCGTGGTCGGCAGGAGCGCTCATGGCGTCACGTCGTACGCGCGCCCGCCCTCACTCCTTCCCTGCCCCGGTCCGCGGGGCGCCCGTCGCGGGCGGCTCGGCGGTGCCGGGTGAGGTCGACGACAGGAGCACGCGGCCGGTCTGCGCGTTGACGCTGAGCAGGATGCCCTTTCGGTCGCACAGGAACTGGTAGCTGTGGTTCGCGTAGTCGAAGACCTTGAGCACGCAGCTCTTCTCGACGAGCTGCGCGATGTAGAGGTCGCGCACGCCGACGGGGTCGCGCCCGTCGACCATCATCTCGACCTTCTCGGGGCTCGAGGCGCACACGTGGCCGGAGCGCTTGAAGGTCTCCTGCGTGAGCAGGCTGACCCACGGCTCGGTGAGCGTCACCTCCGGGGTCACGCAGCTCGAGCCCTTGCAGCCGCCGAGCGCGAGCGCCGTCGCCGCCACGAACGCCATGCCTACGAGAGTCGCCGGTCGCACCATCACCTCCGTTGCGCGAAGCATACCCCGCGTGCCTGCGGCGCGCGCGTCACAGGATGTCGAGCACGTACCCGCCGTCGCCGTAGGCGCGGGCGGCGGACTCCTTGCGGAGCTCGTCGTCGTTGGCCTCGAACTCGTCGGCGTTGTGCTTGAGGCGCTTGCGCGCGAGCGCTCCGAAGATGCGCGTCCACTCGATCGGACGCCGCGCGCCCTCTTCGCCGTGCTTCTCGATGGCGCGCGTGGCGCGCGCGATGCACGCCGAGAGCGCGTAGAGGTCGATGGCCGTGTCGGCCACGCGCCGCTGCACGTACTGCATCTCGGCGATGTCGCGCCCGTGCTTGCGCAGGGTGTTCTCGACGTGGCGCGCCAGGATGGCGGTGAACTCCTCGACGATCACCGCCTCGCGCGACAGCACCGGGTGGGCGCGGGTCAGCCGCTCGGGCACGAGCATGCTGCGCGCCTTGCCGATGGCGAAGTCGCGCAACAGACCGAAGCCCTTGATGGGCTCGCGCATGGCGCGCGCGACCTCGGCGAGCTTCTGCCCCGGCCCGGCCATGCCGGCCAGGGCGATGAAGCAGCGCAGGATCTCGTTCGTGCCCTCGAAGATGAGGTTGATGCGGGCGTCCCGCAGCATGCGCTCGTACGGGTAGTCTCCCATGTAGCCGATGCCGGCGGCGATCTGCAGCGTCTCGTTCACCACCCACCACAGGGTCTCGGACCCGAACACCTTGCAGATGGCGCTCTCGAGCGAGTAGTCCGTGACGCCCGCGTCCACGAGCCCGGTCGTGAGGTAGGTGGCGGACTCGAGCGCGTAGGTCTGCGCGAGCATGAGCGCGATCTTGTCCTTGATGAGGCCGAACTCGCCGATGCGGCGGCCGAAGGCGTGCCGCTCCTGCACGCGCTCGACCGCGAGCTTGACGAGCGCGCGGCACGAGCCGGTGCACCCCGCGGCGAGCCCGAGCCGCCCCGAGTTCAAGACCTCCATGGCCACGCGAAAGCCGCGGCCGACCTCGCCGACGACGTTCGCCACGGGCACCTTCACGTCGTCGAAGTACACGCTCGTCGTGGACGAGCCCCGGATGCCGAGCTTGTGCTCGTTCGGCCCGTGCCGCACGCCCTCGCCGCGCTCGACGAGGAAGGCCGTGAGCTTGGGCTTCTGGGTCTCGAAGTCGCTGGTGCGCGCGAACACCGTGAACACGTCGGCGAAGCCGCCGTTCGTGATCCACAGCTTGGACCCGTTGAGCACGTAGTGGCTGCCGTCGGGTGCGAGGTCGGCGCGCGTCTTGATCGCGGCGGCGTCCGAGCCGGCGACCGGCTCGGTGAGCGCGAAGGCCGCGACCCGCTCGCCCGACGCGAGGGACGGCAGGAAGCGCCGCTTCTGCTCGGCCGTGCCGTAGAGCAGGATCGCCTTCAGCCCGATCGACTGGTGGGCGCCGAGCGTCACGGCCAGCGACGCGTCGTGGGCTCCGACCTCCTGCATCACGCGGCTGTACGCCGTGGCCGAGAGCCCGAGGCCGCCGTGCTCGCCCGCGATCTGCAGCCCGAAGAGGCCGAGCGCCTTGGCCTCGGCGAGAACCTCCGCGCCGATCTCGTGGCGCTTGTCGATGGCCGCGGCGTCGACCTTCGTCGCGAGAAAGCGCCGCACGCTGTCCAGCATGAGCTCGAGATTCTCGCGCTCCTCCGCGCCGAGCTCGGGGAAGGGGAACACGACGTCCTCGGCGAGCACGCCGTGGAACACGGCCTTCATGAAGCACTGCTCTCTCATGATTCTCCTCGCGGCGGCGGGCAGCAGGGTGCAGTCCGGTCGGGGCCCGGTCAGGTTCCCGCGGCGGGGTCCGGCGGGCTCGTGGCACGCCGCGCGGCGCGGGCCTGGCTGCGCTCGCGCGCCCCGCTCGGGCGCTCGCTCTCCGGGCTCGGCGCGCTGCCGGTGTCGCCGGCCGACGGCAGCGTCGAGGCGCTCGCGCCGGCCGGCTCCGCGACCGCGGCGGCCGCGGGCGGCGGCACGGCCGCACGAGCCACCGGCGCGGCGTCGGAGTCGGGCACCGGCGTGGCGAGGCCGCTCGGACGCTCCCCGGCAGCGGGCGCCTCCTTGTCGCGCTCGCGCTGCCATGGGTACTTGATGCGCCCGTGGTACATGTTGACCAGGGTCGAGGCCATCCGGTCGGCGAGCACGCGCAGATCCTGCACGGTCAGGCCCGAGTCATCGAGCTGCCCCGACGCGAGCTTCGTGAACACGACGCGCTGGATCATCTCGACGAACTTCTCGTGCTCCGGCGGCTGGACGGTGCGCGAGGCCGCCTCGATGGAGTCGACCAGCATGAGGATGGCCGTCTCCTTCGTCATCGGCTTCATGCCCGGGTAGCGGAAGTGCGCCTTGTGCAGCGCCTTCTGGCCTGCGCGCCCCTGGTACTTGGCCCAGAAGTACTCGACGAGCTGCGTGCCGTGGTGGGTGTAGGCGAACTCCACCACCGGCTCGGGCACGCCGCCGTCGCGCAGGAGCTTCGTGCCCATCACGACGTGCGCCATGATGGCGTCGGCCGAGACCTCGGGCTCGAGCTCGTCGTGGGGCGAACGCTCGCCGGGCGCGAGGTTCTCGACGAAGTACTTGGGCTGAACGGTCTTGCCGAGGTCGTGGTAGTAGGCGCCCACGCGCGTCAGCAGCGAGTCGGCGCCGATCGCGGCGGAGGCCGCCTCGGCCAGGTTCGCCATGGCGCGCGAGTGCTCCCAGCTGCCCGGCGCCTCGCGCGCCATCTTGCGCAACAGGGGCCGCTCGATGTCGGTGAGATCGAGCAGGCGGTCGCGCGACACGTGACCGAGGGCGAGCTCGGCTGGCTCGCGGAACAGCCGCCCGAGGAGCCCGCTCACCACACCCCCGCCGCCGCAGGCGAGCAGGTTCGACTCGAGCCCTCGCCGCAGGTCGTCGACCAGGGCGACCTTGCCCTCGAGCAGGATCGCCATCGCGACGTACGCCACGCACGCCGCGAGCCCGGCCACGGTCCCGGCGAGCAGCATCTGGCGCGCGTGCCGCCGGTTCACGAACAAGACGGTCGCCGTGACACCGCGGGTCGCGAAAACCGCGAGCAGCGTGAGGTCGAAGCCGAGGCACGAGGTGACGAAGAAGCTCGCCGTGAGGTCGACGATGAGCGCCGTCCGCCGGTCGAAGGAGAGAGCCACCCACAGGGCCGTCGCCGCGACCGGGATCCAGAACGCCGGCAGCGCCGTGAACAGGAGCCAGGCCTTGGCGACGACGAGGACGGCGAGCACCAGCCCGAAAATGCCCACCTGCGAGCGCAGCAGCCGGGCGCGGGGATGACCGTAACGCCGGAAATAGGTGGTGAGCACACCACAGGGAAACAGGTACAGGACGAACGCGCTGAGCAACCGGGGGACGGTGAGCGGCCGGCGCTGGGCCTCGAAGGCCATCGCCGAGCGGTGCTGCTCGTTGTGGGGATCGAGCCGGGTGCGGGGCGGCACCACCGTGCGGGCGTACATGCGCTGCAGGGTCCCGGCGGGCCCCGGCACGTCCCGCGCCTCGTAGGGGGTGCGCAGGGCCACCACCACGGACTCGTGGTAGGCCGGTGCCAGCGCCGGCACGAACAGCTCGGCGAGGCTCGTCGCGGCGAAGAGCGCCGCGAAGACGATGCTCAGCACCACGCCGGCAACAGGGCCTACACGAACGCGCGTTCGCAGCATGGCGCCAGGGGGGGACCCTAGCAGACGGTGCGGGCTGGTTCTATGCGAACCGCCGTGAGGCCCCCGATCCACGCGCCGATGTGGGACCATGTGCTCCACGCGCCGCCAACGCAGGGCCGCGCGCACTTGCCCCGCGGCCGCGCCGCCTGCCTCGGGCGGGCGAGCGCGCGACCTCGCGGAGCGCACGCGAGATGCCTCCGAAATGTTGGGAATTCGAGCGAGAATCGTGACCCATTTGCGAGCGCCCGTTCGACATATGGACGTCGTGCGTCTCATGGGGATCCTGAACGTGACGCCCGACTCGTTCTACGACGGCGGCGCGTACGGGGACGAGGCACGGGCCCGGGCTCGACTGGCCGAGCTCGTCCGCGAGGGCGCCGACATCGTCGATGTGGGCGCCGAGTCGACCCGCCCCGGAGCGCCGGAGGTCGACGCCCGCGAGCAGCTCGCGCGGCTCGGCTCGCTCGTGGAGCGAGCCGTCGCCACGGCGCCGTCGGTGTCGGTGGACACGACCCTGCCGGAGGTGGCGGAGCACGTGCTCCGCGCCGGGGCGCACATGGTCAACAGCGTCTCGCTCGAGCCGGCCGCCGAGCTCGGCCGGCTGTGTGCGCGGCACGGGGCGACGCTCGTCCTCACGCACTGCCGCGGCCGCATGAGCGCGATGACCGGGTTCTCCACCTGTGCCGAGGACGCCTACGGGGACGTGGTCGCCGACGTGCGCCGCGAATGGGAGGCGGCCGCGGCGCGCGCCCTCGGCGCGGGGCTCGCGCCCACCGCCCTCGTGATGGACCCGGGGCTCGGCTTCACGAAGAGCGCCGCACACTCCCTCGAACTGTGCGCGCGCCTCGACGAGCTCGTCGCCATGGGCTACCCGATCCTGGTGGGGCCCAGCCGCAAGAGCTATCTCGCCCGGGTGGTGGCGGACGAGGCCGGCATCGCCGCGCCGGCACCCGCCGACCGCCTCGGGGCGAGCCTCGCTGCGGCGCTCTTCTGCGCGGCCCGCGGGGCGAGCATCCTCAGGATCCACGACGTCGCCGCCACGCGCCAGGCGCTCGCCTACGCGCGCGCGCTCGCGCGGGTGCGCCGCAGCGCCGCGGCGACGACCGGGGGGCCGGCCGATGCTTGACGGCCTCGAGCACCTGTTCAGCGAGCGGCCCGCCATCGAGCTGTTGCGCGATCTGCTCGACATCTTCCTCGTCGCCTTCCTCACCTACCGCGCCCTGGTCGTGTTGAAGGGCACCCGGGCGATGCAGATGGGCATCGGCTTCATGGTGTTCGGCCTGCTCTACCTCGCGGGCAAGTACGCCTCGCTCGCCACGCTCCAGCAACTGCTGTCCTACGTCGGGGCGCAGCTCATCCTCATCATGGTGGTCGTGTTCCAGAACGACATCCGGCGCGCGCTCATCCGCGTCGGGTCGCGCGCCTTCCTCGGGCGCGGCCACAAGCAGCAGTCGCGCGTGGTCGAGGAGGTCGTGGCGGCGGCGACCGAGCTCGCGCGCCATCGCATGGGCGCCATCATCGCGCTCGAGCAGGACGCCAACGTGCTCGAGTTCGTACGCAACGACGGGATCGCGATGGACTCTGTCGTCACGCGCGAGCTCCTGGTCTCGCTCTTCATCCCGGAGAGCGTCAACAAGACCCACGACGGCGCCGTGCTCATCCGCCACCTGCGCATCGCGCGCGCCGGCGTGTTCTTCCCCATGCCGGAGTCGAAGATCACCGACGCCGCGCTCGGTTCGCGCCACCGCGCGGCGATCGGCATCACGGAGGAGACCGACGCCGTCGTCGTGGTGGTGAGCGAGGAGCGCGGCACCATCAGCCTGTGCCAGAACGGCGAGATCGAGTCGAACCTCGACGGCCAGCAGCTGAAGGACACGCTCATCAAGCTGTTCACCAAGGCCGAGACGCCGCGCTCGAAGCGGGCCCCGGAGCGGGCGCCCGTCTCCGAGCGCCCGAGCGCGCGGCCGCCGACGAGCACGCTGCCGCGCGGGCGGGGGGCCGCGGGGAGCGCGGCCGACGCGACGGGCGCACACGAGGCGATCGACTCGGTGCGCCCGGGACCCCTGCCGCGCGCGCGCACGACCACGCCCATGCCGGTGACCACGCCGCGCGAGCTGCCGCCCGAGGACCTCGAGGACGATGACGTCGCGCCGGGGTCGCGGGGCCACAGCCGCTCGATGACCCCGAGCGCCATCCCGGCGTCGCTCATCGCGGCCGCGACCAACGAGGACTCGCAGGCCGGGCTCGACGAGCCCGAGCCGGAGCCACCGGCGCCGCGCGGACCCAGCCGGCCGATGCCCCAGGCGCAGAAGCCCGCGCGTGTCGAGCAGGGAGTGGACGAGCCGTGACCCGCCGCGGCGATCTCTGGCTGCGCCTCAAGGGCGTCGTCTTCGACAACCTGTGGCTGAAGGTGCTGTCGCTGCTCTTCGCGGTCGGGTTCTACAGCTTCATCAACGGCTCGCGGGTCGTCCAGCGCACCGTGAGCGTGCCGCTCATCGCGGACATGCCGCCGCAGAGCTCGCAGCGCGAGCTCATGAACCAGCTGCCGAACGCCGTCACGGTCACCGTGAGCGGCACCGAGGCGCAGCTCGACGCGCTCAAGGCGATCGAGCCGGTGCACCTCAACCTCGCCGAGGGCAGGGTCGAGCGCGTGGACTTCGAGCCCGAGATGCTGTCGCTGCCCCCGGGTGTGAAGGCGGAGCGCATCGTGCCCGCCGCGCTCAACCTGCGCTGGGAGGACGTGGTGAGCCGGCAGGTGCGGGTGGAAGTGCGCCTGGCGGGCGAGCCCGCCAAGGGCTTCGTGGTGAGCGGCTCGCCGCTCGTCGACCCGCTCATCGTGACGGCCACCGGCCCGAAGTCCGCCGTGCTCACGCTGCAGATCGTGCGCGCCGCCGATTTCTCGGTGTCGAACCTGACCGACGGCGAGCACAAGCACACGCTCGCGCTCGACCGGCCCCCCGACCTCGTGAGCTACGACCGCGAAAGCGTCGACGTGCTGGTGCGCATCGAGCGGCAGCTCGGACGTGCGGCCTTCTCGCACCTCGCCGTGGAGGTGGTCGGCTACCCGAAGGCCAAGACCCTGCCGCCGAAGATCGACGTGCACGTCTCCGGCACCCCCGAGGCCGTCGAGGCGCTCTCGGCCGAGCTGCTCTTGCCGCGCGTGATGCCCGGCCCCGACGCCGAGAAGGCGGGCAGCGTGCTGCTCGAGGTGCTGGTGGACGCTCCGAACGTGAAGATCGACATCCTGCCGCCGCGCGTGCTCGTGAAGTTCTGAGGGCCAGCTCGACGCCCGGCAGCCGGGCCGAGCGGGGCGGGGTCGGGCGGCGTCCTTGCGTTCCGCGTGCCGACCCGGGCACGGCGAGCGTGCTATCCTCTGCCGCCCATGGCGCGTTGGTGGCCGCTCTGCACGATGGGCCTGGTGCTGGCCGCCAGCTGCCTGCTCCCGGAGGCTCGGCGCATCGATCCGGGCGCGGGCGGCGCCGGCGCGGGTGGCATCGGCGGCGCCGGCGGTGCACCGGCGTGCGACGCGGTCGCGTGCGAAGCGGCGTCCGGCGCGTGCCTCGGCGGCTACTGCACGTTTGCCTGCCAAGCGGGCGATCAGTGCCTGCCCGAGTGTCCGCCCGGGCTCGCCTGCCACATCACCTGCGCCGGGCCGGGCTCGTGCGCGAGCCCCATCGGCTGCCCATCGAGCACGTCCGACTGCCGGATCGAGTGCAGCGCGGGCGCCTGCAACGAGGTCGCCTGCGGCGCGGACGCCTGCGACATCCACTGCGCCAGCGGGTCCTGCAGCCAGGTAACCTGCGGCGCGAGCGCCGCGAGCTGCACCATCGCGTGCGCGAGCGGCTCCTGCAGCGCCAGCATCGTGTGCGGGGCGACCGACAGCTGCGCCGTCGACTGCAACGCCTCCTGTCCGTCGGTCGTCGCGTCCGCGCCCGACAACACGATCACCTGCCACGGCCAGGCGAGCGGCCACGTGACCTGCGAGCACGTGATCTGCACGACCGGCGCCTGCGCGATCGGCTGCGACCCGACATCCTGTGGCACCGTCGACTGCGCGATCGCCTGCAAGTGCACCACGACGGGCTGCACGGCGCAGGGCGGCAGCGGTGCCGGCGGAGCGGTCGAGCCGGGGTGCGCCACGCTGACGTGTGCGGCTGGCTGTCTCGTGGGCTCGAACTGCGACGCCACGACGCCCGGCTGCGACACCTGCCCGTGAGCCCGTGACCTGCTTGCGTCGGGCATGGTCCGGGTGCGGGTCCACAGCCTCATCATCGATCGCGTGTTCCGCCGTGCCGACCAAGTCCACGTAGACGTCGCCGTCGAAGTCCACGACCACGTCAACGTCAACGCCGAGGTCGACGTCGACGCCAACTCGGCTCGCAGCAGCAGTTTGGTGGGCGCCGGTGATCGGCACGCGGGAGCCGGCGCGCGCTCGTGAAAATCGGACGCGCTCGTGGGAGACTGGCGCCCGCCATGTCGGACCCATCCACACCCGAGGCACCCGCCGCGGCCTACAGCTGGCTCGTCGGTTTCGACGGCGACTGGCGCGACACCTGGTGGAGCCAGGACTTCCTCGAGCTCGTGGCCGCGCGGCTCGGGCTCGGAGAGCTCCGCGCGCTCGTCGACGTGGGCTGCGGAGTCGGCCACTGGGGGCAAAGGCGCCTGCCCCTGCTCCACCGCGACGCGACGCTCGTCGGCCTCGACCGTGAGCCCGGGTTCGTCGCGCGCGCCGCCACCGCGGCGCAGGCGCGGGGACTCGCGGCGCGCGCGTCGTACCGGCAGGCTCTCGCCGAGGCCCTGCCGCTCGCGACGGCGAGCGCGGACCTCGTCACCTGCCAGACCGTGCTGATCCACGTCGCCGACCCCGCCGTCGTCGTGGCGGAGATGGCACGCGTCGCCCGCCCCGGTGGCCTCGTCCTCGCGGCCGAGCCGAACAACTTCGGCGAGAAGGCGAGCGCCCTCGTGGGCGCTCCCGGCCTGTCGCGCACCGATCGCCTCGCGCTGCTCGAGCTCGAGGCCGTGTGTCAGGACGGCAAGCGGCTCGCGGGTAGCGGCGACAGCTCCGTCGGCGAGCGGCTGCCGGGCCTGTTCGCGGCGGCGGGCCTGTGCGACGTGCGCGTGTGCCAGAACGAGAAGTGCGCCCCGCTCGTCCCGCCCTACGACACGCCCGGCGAGCGCACCGAGCTGCGCCAGATGCTGAGCTGGATCGACGGCGGCGTGTGGCTCGGCGTCGGCGGGACGCGCGAGCAGACCCAGGCGTGGTACCTGGGCGGCGGCGGCGACCCGGCACGCTTCGACGTGCTGTGGTCGGTGGCGCGGCGCGAGGCCGAGGCGTGGAAGGCCGCCGCCCTCGCCGGGACGGTCAGCGGCGCGCGCGGCCCCACCTTCTACCTCGTGGCGGGCCGGCGCGGACCGTAGCCTACTCGCGCGGCACCGCGATCTCGCCCGCGGCGATGCGCCGCCGCAGCTCCGCGACCTCGGTCTTCACGCCGTCGGGGACGCCCGCGGCGTGGGGGCCCTCGCTCACGTAGCCGACCCCGTCCTCGGCGATGCCGAAGGAGCGCAGGCCGCTCTCGAAGACGCCCGTCTCGAGCGCGGCGATGGTGTCGAAGACGGCCACGTCCACGCGCTTGATCATGCTCGTGAGCACCGTGCCCGGCTTCTCGTCGTACTGGTCCGAGTCGACGCCGATGGCGCGCACGCCCATGTCGTGCGCCGCCTCGAAGACGCCGTGCCCGGTGGTACCCGACGCATGGTAGAGCACGTCCGCACCCGCGGAGATCTGGCTCACGGCCACGGCCTTGCCCTTGGCCGGGTCGCGAAAGGCCTCCGGCGTCGTGCCGGCGTAGGCTGCGTGCACCTGGCAGCGCGGACACACGCTGCGCACGCCGGCGCGGTAGCCCGCCTCGAAGCGGTGGATGAGCGGGATGTCCATGCCACCCACGAAACCCACGTGACCCGTCGCGGTGACGAGGCCCGCCACCGCCCCGACGAGGAAGGAGCCCTCCTCCTCGCGGAAGCCGAGCCCGACCACGTTCGCGGGGATGACCCCATCCTCGGGCGGGGCGTAGTCGACACAGGCGAACTTGGTGGCCGGGAAGTCGCCGGCGACCACGTTGATGTCGGTCGAGAAGATGAACCCGACCCCGATCACGAGGTCGAAGCCGCGCGCGCCGAACAGGCGCAGCGCCGCCTCGCGATCCTCGGCGCCCGTGGGCTCGAGCAGCTCGACCGTCACGCCGCGCTCGCGCTCGGCGCGCGCCACGCCCTCGTAGGCCGAGTCGTTGAAGCTCTTGTCGCCGCGTCCGCCCACGTCGAAGACGAGCCCCACACGGAGCGCGCTCGTCGGCGCCTTCGGCGGCTCGGCGCCCGGCGCCGGCAAGACGAGCGCGACGGCCGCGAGCGCCGCGGTGGCGAGCGCGAGCCGCTTCATGGCGCCTGCAGAAGCGCGCAGACCACGGCCCCGCGCACGCGCGCATCCGCGTCGCCGAGCAGGCCAAGCGCGCCGCGGTAGTCTCCGAGCGCCACGTAGAGCGCGCCGGCCTCACTGCGGTCCTCGCCGCTCGGGGATTTCGCTTGCCGCTCGAGGGCCGCGAGCGCGCCCGCATCGCCGGCGTGTGCCAGCGCCCGAACGGCGGCTCGCCCTGCCGGCCCGTCGAGCTTCGTGTACTCCGCGAGGCGCTTCCGCGCCTCGGTCTGCGCCTCGGAGGCCGGGCCGGCCGCAAGCCGCGCGTGCGCCGCGACCGCCACGACGTCGTCGGGCGAGCTCCGCGCCGCCTCGACGGCCGCGCGCAGGGCCGGCCACGCGAGCGGCGCCGCCTCGATGGCGCGCACCCGCGCGGCGCTCGCGCCGTCCTCGATGCTGCGCTCGAGCGCGGCGGCCGCGATGTGGGCGACGTCCGGCGCGTCGGCTGGCGCCGCGTCGCCCCCGAGCGCGCGCGCGACCTCGACGCCGATGCGACCGCTCGCGCGGGTCAGGTGGCGCGCGAGCTCGACCTGTCCCCCGGCGGCACGGCTCGCGGGCGTCGCCCAGGCCGCCACGATGCGCACGCGGTCCGGCTCCTCGGCCACCTCCCACACGTCCTTGAGCCGCAGGACGGCGACTTCGCCCCCGACGCCGCCGATGCCCGCGAGCGCGAGCGTGCGCACCTCTTCGTTCGGGTCGAGGCGCGCCGCATCGAACAGCGCGTCGACGTCGCTCTCGGTCGCGGCCGCCGCGGCCGACAGCACGGCCGCCTGCCGCACGATGCCGCTCGGATCGTGCAGCAGCCGCACGCGCCAGGCGCGCGCCTCCTCCGAGCGCTCGCCGCCGAGCCCGCGCGCGGCCGCGGCGCGCCACCCGTCGAAGGAGCTCTCGAGCCGGTCCACGTGCTCGTTCGCCGCGACGCTCCCCGCGTCGGCGCGCAGGAACGCGGCCCAGGCGGCCGCCTCGTCGTCCGCCGTCGAGCGCTCCCGGAGCGCCGCGTCGAGCGCCCCCGCGCAGGGCCGCAGCGCGAACAGCGTCTGCCGGCCGACCTCACCGCGGGCGTGCTCGACCTCGCGCCCCCCGAGCCCGAGCGCCGTGTCGCGGGCCTCACCGCGCAGGACGGGCTCGGGGTCGGCGAGCCGCTCGACGAGCCGCGCGCGGAAGGCCTCGAGATCGCCGGCCCGAGCGGCCTCGACCACCGGGGAGGCGGCACAACCGGTCAGCGCGAGGGCCGCGGCAATCCAGCAGAGTCGCATGCTGCTCCGTTCCTTACCCGCTGGCCCGAGCGGCGTCGACCGGGACCGGTCGCAGGGCCGGGCCGGGCCCGGGTCCCAACGCCCCGGCGGCCACCGAACCGTGCTACGGGCTGCGCGTCCCGCCGGCATGCCGGCTCTCGCGACCCGATGCACATCGCGCTCATCGTCAACCGCACGGCGCGGCGCTTCGCGCGCCACCCCGCCCTCGTCGAGAGCCTTGCGTGGGCCGCCCGCGGGCGCGCCGCGGTGCACGTGACGAGCACGCTCGAGGAACTGCGCGCGGCAGCGGGGCGCGCGGTCGAGGCCGGGGCCGGCCTCGTGGCGCTCGCTGGCGGGGACGGGAGCCTCATGGCGGGCCTGACCGCGCTCGGCCGGGCCGCGACCGAGGCCCGCCGGCCCCTGCCCGCGATAGCGGCCCTGCCGGGGGGCACGGTCTCCACCGTGGCACGCAACTTCGGCATCGCGGGCGACCCGACGAGCTGGCTCGCGCGCGTGCTCGCCCGGCCGGGCCACACGCGCCCGTGGCCGAGCCTCGCCGTGCGCGGCGACCACGAGACGCGCCTCGGCTTCATCTTCGGCACGGGGCTCGTGGCGCGCTTCTTCGAGCAGTACTACGCGCGCGGCGCCCCGGGATACGCGGGCTCGGCCGCGATGGTGGCGCGCATCTTCGTCGAGTCCTTCGGCAACGGCCCGCTGGCGCGCGCGGTGCTCGAGCCGCTGCCGTGCCGGCTGTACGTCGAGGGGCGTGCGCTCGCACCCGAGGCATGGTCGCTCGTGTGTGCCGCCGTGGTCCCGAACCTCGGCATCCACATGCTCGTGACCTACCGCGCCGCCGAGGACGCGACGCGCCCGCACCTCGTCGCCACCTCGCGGCCGCCGCGCGCGCTCGGGCCGCGCATGCCCTGGGTCCTCGCGGGGCGCTCGCTCCGGGGCGAGCACGACGGGCTCGTCACGTCCTTCGCGCTCGACTTCCCCGCCCCCGACGGTCCCTACGTGCTCGACGGCGAGCTGCTGCGCGCGCGCCGCGTCGAGGTCGGCGCCGGCCCCACGCTGCGCCTGTGGATGCCATGAGAGAGTTGTCAGTCATCAGTTATCAGTTGTCAGTCGCAGAGGCCTCTTTCGCTCCAGCCGCTCTGAACTGATAACTGATGACTTCTCGTCAGCCCGCAGTCGGAGAGCGGGAGCCATCCGCTCGGCCCGCAGCCGCTCTGGACTGATTACTGATAACTGACAACTGACAACTACTCCTTGCCGTCCTGCTGCCGCAGCTTCTTGTGCAGGCCCTCGCGCGTGATGCCGAGCGCCTTGGCGGCGGCGGTCTTGTTGTCGCCGTGCTCGCGTAGCGCGCGGGCCAAGAGATAGCGCTCCACCTCCGCCATCATGTCGCGCAGGCTGCCCTTCTGTGCGCCGGCCTCGCGCACCGTGCGCTCCCCGCGCCGCAGCCGCGACGACAGCAGCTCGGCCGAGGCGAACGCGCCGGGCTCCGCCTGGATGGCGAGCCGTTGCACCTCGTTCTCGAGCTCGCGCACGTTGCCGGGCCAGTCGTAGGCCACGAGCAGCGCCATCGCCTCGGGCGCGACCCCGGCGATCGTCTTGCCGAGCTCGCGCGCGTGGCGCGCGAGGAAGTGCGCGACGAGCAGCGGGATGTCGCTGCGGCGCTCGCGCAAGGGCGGCACGCGGATCGGGAACACGGTGAGCCGGTAGTAGAGGTCCTCGCGAAAGCGGCCGGCGCGCACCTCGGCCTCGAGGTCGCGGTTGGTCGCCGCGACCACGCGCACGTTGACGTGGCGCGCCTCGGCGGCCCCGACCGCGCGGATCTCGCCCTCCTGCAGCGCCCGCAGGAGCTTGCTCTGGATCGCGATGGGCGCCTCGGTGATCTCGTCGAGAAAGAGCGTCGAGCCGTCCGCGAGCTCGAACAGGCCCTTCTTGTCCTCGCTCGCACCGGTGAAGGAGCCCTTCTTGTGGCCGAAGAGCTCGCTCTCGAGCAGGCCCTCGGCAAGCGCCGCGCAGTTGAGCGCCACGAACAGCCGGTCGCGGCGCCGCGAGCGCTCGTGGATCGCCGCCGCGACGAGCTCCTTGCCGGTGCCGGTCTCGCCCTCGATGAGCACCGTGACGCGCGTGTCGGCGACCTTGTCGATGAGCGCCGCGAGGGCGCGCATCGCCTCGTTGTCGCCGACCATGCTCGGCGCCGCGTGCCGCCGTGCCTCGCGGCCGCGCAGGAAGCGGTTCTCGTTCTCGAGCCGCTCCTCGGCCGCGGCCAGGCGCGCGATGACGCGCGCGCCGGCGATGGCGAGCGTCGCATGCTCCCCGAGCACGAGCAGGAGCTCGAGGTCGGGCGCCTGCAGCATGCCGGGCGCATCGCGGTTGTCCACCTGCAGCACGCCGAGGATGTCGTCGCCGCGACACAGCGGCACGGCGATCGTGCTGCGCACCGACGCCCGCATGATGGACGCCGAGCGCCCGATCTCCGTCGCCGCCTCGGCCGCGAGCACGGCCGCGCGATCCTCGAGCACGCGGCGGTAGACGCTGCGCGTGACCGGCACGAAGCGCTCGCCACCGCCCGCCACGGCGCGGCGCGCGCGCGTGAGCACCGGCAGGTAGTTGCCGGCCCCGGCGCCGCCCGGGCCGTCCTGCTCCCGCAGCACCACCGTCACGTGCGTGCACGCCTGGACGAGCTCGAAGACGGCGTCGGCCACCGCGTCGAGCACCGCGCCGAGCCCGCTGGCGCGACCGATGCGCGTCTGGGCGGCGTAGAGCTTGCGCAGCACGTCGGGGTCGGCCGCGAGGCGGGCCTCGGCCTGTGCGGTCTCGCCGAGCGGCCTGACGGACACGAGGTGAGCGGCGCCCTCGTCGAACCGCAGCGTGAACGCCGCCCGGCCCGCGCCGCTGCCGAGCTCCACCACGTCCGCGGGCCCGAGCGGCTCGCCGCGCTCGGTCACCGGCACGCGGTCGTCACCGCGCCGCACGAAGGTGCCGTTCGTGGAGCCGAGATCCTCGACGCGCGGCGCGTCGAGCCCGAGCACGATGCGCGCGTGGCGCGCCGAGACGTGCTCGTCGTCGAGCACGATGTCGTTCGCGTCGCTGCGCCCTACCGTCACGAAGGGCGTCGCGAGCTCGAACGTCGCCCCCGACGCCCGTCCGAACGTGACCTCGAGGCGCACCATGGCTCCACCATGGCCGAGCGACGCGCCGCCGGTCAACCGTGTCGACCACCCCGACGCGGCGACGCCGGCCACCGCCACGGAGGGCGGGGCCGGCGTCGGTGCCGGTCTCGGTGTCGAGCCCGCTCACTCGGCGCGCGCGCGCAGCCGGGCGATGACCGGCCCGTAGAGAGCCGTGTCGATGCCGATCTTCTTGTCGTCGCGCGTCGCGCGCGTCTTGTCGAGCAGGGCCTGCAGCTTGTCGGCCATGGCCGCATCGCCCTTGCCGCACAGCCGGTCGAGCACCGACACCGCCGCGTCGCGCACCGAGGCGCTCTTCATCTTCGGCAGGATCTCGATGAGCTTGTCCTTCGAGCTCTCGTCGCCGAGGATGGCCAGCATGTAGGCTGCCTTCACACCCTGGAAGGAGGTCTTCGGATCCTGCGAGGCCGGCTCCTCCATCTTCGCGAGGTAGCACGTCGGACCCTTGCCCTTGCAGGCAGTGAGCAGGGCCTTCACCTGACGCATCTGCGCCGAGTAGTCCTCGCCGACCGAGTCGACCGCCAGCACGCCGTCCTTGAGGCAGGTCGGCTCCTTGGAGCCGTCACAGTCGTTGAGCAGCCCCTTGGCCGTGTCGACCTGCGTCGGGTGCAGATCCTTGTCCTTGTCCGCCGTCGGCTTCAGCTTCTCCTTGTAACACTTCTCGTCCTTCGCATCCTTGCAGTCGGTGAGGATGGTCTTGGCGAGCGCGACCTCGGCGTAGTCGACGAAGGCGTTCTCGTCGCCGCTGAAGGTCGCCTTCGTCTTGTCGATGAAGCAGCCGGCGTCCTTGTCCTTGCAGGTGGAGAGCATGCTCTTGGCCTCGGTACGCTCGTCGGTGGTGAGCGTCTTGTCGTCGTCCTTGGCGAACGGCGCGAGGGCCTCGAGGAAGCACTTCTTGTCGGCCTCGGCCGCGGCCGCGCCGCCCTTGGGCGCGCACTTCTGGTAGACGAGCCGCGCCATCGCGGGCTTGGCGTACTTCTTCACCTCGTCGAAGGCGTCCTTGAAGCACTCGCGCGCCTCGCACGGCGAGGTGCCGCCCGGGAGCACCGACTTCGCGAGGCCGATGTCCGACTTGGCGCGGTAGGTCTCGAGGATCTTGGCGATGCAGGCGTTGTCCATCTCCTTGCAGCCATCGGTGATCTCCTTGACCATCTTGGCGCGCGCGTCGAAGCCCTTCTGCGCGTCGGCACCCGACGGCTTGATGCGCAGGGCGGCGAGCTTGTCGAGCATGTCGAGCTGCCCCTCGCCGACCAGCTTCAGCGCCAGGAGCAGCGCCGCGCTCTGGATGCTCGTGAGCGTCCGGGCGTCGTCCTCCTTCAGCTCGAGCGCGTCCTGCACCGCGAAGGCGGCGATGTCGGGGTCGTAGAAGAGGCGCGCCTGGTTGAGCATGATGAGCCGCGCGCTGTCCTCGGTGTAGAACTTCGTCTTGGCCGGAGTCTTCGCGTAAACCTCTTTCCACGCCGCCTCCGACTCGGCGCTCTTCGGGAGCTTCGCGAGCTCGTTGGCGATCTGCGCCTTCAAGACGGCGTCGTCGCCGGCGGCCTTGATCGCCGCGATGAGGGTCGGGGTCGCCTCGGCCCGGCCGAGCGACGCGAGGATGATGGCGGCGCTCGCGATGTGCGCGGTGGCAGCCATCTTGTCCTTCTCCTTGTCGTCGACCTTGAGCAGACCGGTCCAGTCGACGCCCGTGGTCGGCGGCCCGCTGCGCTTGGCGGCCTCGGCCGTCGCCTTGATGGCCTCGAGGTTCACCTTCTTCGAAAAGTCGACGATGTCCTTGTCGTCGCTCGTCAGCACCTTGAGGGCGGCCTCCATGCTCGGCTTGCCGACGCGGATGAGCGCGATGAGCGCGGTCGTCCCGATGCCCCACTTGGCCTTGTAGGGCGAGATGACCGCCTTGATGAGCGACGGCACCGCCTTCTTGCTCTTCAGGTAGCCGAGCAGCTTCGCCGACGTCGCCTGCCAGAACTGCTCGTTGCTCGCCGCCGTCATGTCGGTGAGCGAGTTGTCGAACGGCTTGTCGAGCGCCTTGATGAGCTGGTCTTCCCAGGCCGGATCGAGCAGGTCGATGAGCGCCCCGTCGACCGTCTGGTAGAAGGTCTTGTTCTGCGCCTTCTTCGAGGACGCCGGGAGCGCGAGGAAGAGCTTGAGGAGCGCGCCGGAGGCGGCCTTCAGCTTCATCGACCCGACCGCGCGCACGACGTTGTTCATCGCCGAGTCGATCTCGCCCGGGCGCCCCTGGTCCGCCTTGTAGGCGTCCATCGCCTTGACGAGCGCGTCGGCCGCCTTCTCGTGGCGCGAGTCGGCCAGCATGTTGAGCAGCTTGGCCTGGAGCACCTCTTCGAGCTCGCCGCCGGCCGCCACGGTGGCGAGCGGCTCGACGATCTTGTCGAGCAGCGCCTTGACCTTGGCGTCCTCGAGGGGCGCGTCGCGGTTCTCGGCCTGGCTCATGTGATCGTTGAACATCTGGAGCAGACGCTCGACCGCCGCGTTGCGCTTGCCGGGCTTGGTCAGGCGGTCGACGTGCGTCATCGGGTCGCGCTCGTCGCCACCACAGCCGCTCACCGACACCGCGGCCACGAGCGCCGAGGGCACCGCGAGCCCGATGAGCACGGCCCCAACCATCGAGCGCACACGACGCATCGAACGCACCATGACATTCCTCCTGCCGAGATCAGAACCGAGCCACCGCCAAACCCACCCGAGCGCACGTGGAGGCCGGGCGGGCTCGCGCGAGCGCCCCGCACCGTGCGGTGTGGGTCGACGCGGCCCAGGCGCCGAGAAACTAAGCCGGTCCCGAGGATGGTGTCAACGCGCGCGCGGTGAAAGCGCGCGGGACGGCGGCGCCGCGCCTAGCGCGCGGCGCGGCTCGCCTGCTCGGCGACGCGGGCCATGATCTCGGGGTGCAGGAGCCCGTTCGTGGCGCAGAGACCGCGGCGCAGCGCGAGCTCGGGCTCGGCGTAGTCGATGGGCCCGCCGCCGAGGTCGGTCAGCCGCCCGCCAGCCGCCGCGAGCACGGCCTCGGGACCGCAGCTGTCCCACTTCTTCACCCCCGGACCATCGTGGACGTAGACGTCCGCGAGGTCGCGGCACAGGCGCGCCACCTTCACGCCCACCGAGCCGCAGCGCTCGACCGGCGCCGGCGTGCCGAGCGCGGCGTGCAGCCGGCCGGCGATCGGTGCCGCGTGCGAGCGGCTCGCGACGATGCGCGCCTCGGCGCCCGCGGTCCGCCGCGAGACGCGGAGCGAGGCCCGGCAGCCGGCGGCGTCCTCCCACCACGCCTCGCCGCCCACCCGTCCGGCGTAGAGCTCGCCGCTCACGGGCAGCGCCACCACCCCGAGCACGGGCCGCCCGGCCTCGCACAGGCCGATCATGACGGCGAACTCGCCGTTGCGCGCCAGGAACTCGCGCGTGCCGTCGAGCGGGTCGACGAAGAAGACGCGCGACCGGACGAGCGCCTGCGCCACCGCCACGTCCGCCCCCGGCTCGGCGGCGCTCTCCTCGGCCACGACACCCGCCTCCGGGAAGGCGCGCGCGAGCTCGCGACAGACGAGGTCGTTCGAGGCCCGATCCGCGCTCGTCACGGGGTCGTTGGGCCCCTTGTACGCGACCTCGAGGTCGGCGGCGCCGTACGCCCGGAGCACGAGCGCCGCGGCGCGCCGGGCGATCGCCACGACCACGGCGAGCTCGTCGGCGGGCGAGCGCGCGCTCACGGCGCGATCCCGTAGCGCTTCAACCGGGTCGAGAGGTCGGCGAGCGCCGTGTCCGGCAGGTAGCGCGGACCGGGCCCCGCCTCGCGCACGAGCTCGTCGAGCTGGCGCACCCGGCGCGGCCCGAGGACCACGCTCGTGACGAGCGCGTTGGCGAGCGCGAAGCGCAGCGCCGCGGCCCGCAGGCTCAGGACCTCGCCGCCGACCAGGGGCCGGAGCGCGTCGAGCTGCCGCAGCCGGTGGCGCAGCTCGTTCGGCTTCCAGCGCAGGGCCCGGTGGTCGCCCTCCTCGAAGACCCGCTCCGGCCCCCAGTGGCCGGTGAGCAGGCCGTGCGCGAGCACGCTGCGCGCGAGCAGCGCCGTCGGCGCCACGGCCAGCTCGTCGCTCAGGCGGTGCAGATCGCGCGACGCGAACGGGTTGTAGGCGAGCTCCACCACGTCGGCCCCGAGCGCGATCGCCCGGTGGGCGACGTCGTGACTGCCGGCGCTGACGCCCCAGGCCTCGAGCTTGCCCTCCGTGACGAGCTGCTGGAGAAAGTAGGCCGCGTCCCGGTCGCGCAGGACCTGCTCGCTCGGATTGTGCAGGAGCACGACGTCGAGCTTGTCGCGCCCGAGCCGTTCGCGGCTCGCCTCGAAGGCGCGCCCGAGGCTCGCGGGGTCGAAGCGCTTGTCGGCCGCCGGCTCCGGCCCGTCGCTGGCCTCGGCGCGCAAGGTGCCGATCTTGGTCACGATCCGGACCGAGGCCCCCGCGAGCCGGGCGCCGAGCTTCTTCTCCATCGCGCCGCGTCCGTACACGTCGGCCGTCTCGAAGAGCGTGATGCCGAGCTCGAGCGCGCGGTCGAGGACGCGGTCCACCTCGGCCTCGGCGACCGGCCCGTAGCCGTCGCCGGACAGCCCCCAGGTGCCGAGCGCGAGCTCGCTCACCTCGTGGCCGAGCCGACCGAAGGGACGGGTGCGCATGCCCGGAACCATACACGCTGCGGGCCGGCGTGTCGCTTGACAGGGCGGCGCCCGTCTGCTCATATGCGCGGCCCCGCGTGGACGGAGTCTGCGCGGGGGCATTCACGGGCGGCCAGCCGCGCGTGGACGCGTATCGCCACTTCCCGCACGCATCTCGGCGGGCGCCGGCAACGGCCTCTTTTTGCGGAGGCGGCCCCCGAGAGCGCAACGTGCAGCGTAGAGGAGCTACCCATGCCCAAGATGAAGACCAACCGCGCCGCAGCCAAGCGCTTCAAGATCACCGGCGGCGGCCACGTGCGCCGCTCCAAGGGTGGCCTGCAGCACGGCATGATCAGCAAGAACCGCAAGCGCTGCCGTCGCCTCCGCAAGAACGACATGGTCGACCACACCATGGAGAGGCGCATCAAGACGCTCCTGCCCTACGGCTGAGCGACGTGCCCCGAGCGATGCGAGGCTGAGTCATGCGAGTCAAACGCGGAGTCAAGGCGCGCCGCAGGCGCAACCGGTTCCTGAAGGCGGCCGAGGGTTTCTTCGGCGGTCGCAAGAACCGCATCAAGCAGACCATGGAGGTCGTGCGCTGCTCGTGGGCGTACTCCTTCTACGGGCGCCGCCAGCGCAAGCGCGACATGCGGCGTCTCTGGATCGTGCGCATCAACGCCGGCGCCCGCCAGAACGGCCTGTCCTACAGCAAGCTCCTGCACGGCCTGAAGAAGGCCTCGATCGGGCTCGACCGCAAGATCCTCGCGGACCTCGCGGTGCGCGATCCGGCCGCGTTCAGCGCGGTCGTCAAGGCCGCAGCGGCCTAGCCCGAGGAGCCTCGTCCGCCCCGACCCAGTGCGGGCGGCGAGCGCGGCGCGGCGCGGGCGTGATGCGCCTCGCGCCGCACGCGTTTTGTGACCGGGACCCCGCCGACGCCCATGAACGAACCCACCGCCACAGAGTCCGCCGCCCACCGCATCGAGGTGGGCCTCACCACGCTCGGCGACGGCTTTCGCGACGAGTTCGCGCGCGCCGCGGACGAGCACGCCCTGCGCGCGGCGCAGGCCAAGGTGCTCGGCAAGAAGGGCGACCTCACGCAGCTGCTGGCCCTCATGCGCGAGGTCGGCACGGCCGACCGGCCGCGCATCGGCGCGCTCGTCAACACCTTCAAGGCCGAGGTCGAGCTCGCCTTCGCGGCGCGCCTGCGGGAGCTCGCCGAGGCCGCCCGGCGCGCCGAGCTCGAGGGCACGCCGGCGGACCTGACGCTCCCGGGTCGGCTGGAGCTCCGGCGCGGGCACGCGCACCCGATCGCGCAGGTGCGCGACGAGGTGCTCGACGTGTTCCGCGACCTCGGCTTCGCGGTCGCCGACGGGCCCGAGGTCGAGCTCGAGGAGGTCAACTTCACGAAGCTCGCCTTCCCGCCGGACCACCCGGCGACCGACATGCAGGACAGCTTCTGGGTCGACGTCGCCCGCCGCGGGGCCGCCTCGCCGGCGCGTGCGCTGTTGCGCACGCACACGACGACCGTGCAGGTGCGCGAGCTCATGGCCCGCAAGCCGCCCCTGGCCGTGGTCAGCGCCGGGGCGGTCTACCGCCGCGACGACGACGTCACGCACTCGCCGATGTTCCACCAGATCGACGGCTTCCTCGTCGACGAGAACGTGAGCTTCGCCGAGCTGAAGGGCGCGCTCACCGCGTTCGCGCGCGGCATGTACGGCGCCGACGCGCCGGTCCGCTTCCGGCCGAGCTACTTCCCGTTCGTCGAGCCCGGGGCCGAGCTCGACGTGGGCTGCGTGTTCTGCCGGCCCAACGACGGGAGTCGCGCGAGCTGTCGCATCTGCAAGGCCACCGGGTGGCTCGAGGTGCTCGGCTGCGGGATGATCCACCCCGAGGTGTTCGAGCACTGCGGCATCGACCCGGAGCGCTACACCGGCTTCGCCTTCGGCATGGGGCTCGACCGCGTGGCGATGCTGCGCTTCGGCATCCCCTCGATCCGGCTCCTGTTCGAGAACGACCCACGCTTTCTCGAGCAATTCTGAGGGCTCGGCCCGCGCGCTCCGGCGCCCACGCCGGGCGTGCCGGCACGAACGCGACGCCCCGGGCGACCGCCGCGCCGCGGCTCCCGAAAGCTTTGGCCCTCGTCGCGCGTAGTTAGAACCGAGACCTACGCCAGGTCCAAGGACCACAAACGACTATTGCCTGGCACCGCTCTTGCGAGCCAGCAAATCGACCCCATGTTCTATGGCACGTCCTGACAGCGCAATCCAGCTGGCACGGAGCGTGCTCCACCGAGATCGAACCCTCAGCAAGAAAATCTGCGTTCCGCCGTCCTCCCGGAATCAACCGACCCCCTGGTCCGTTGAGCCCCGTCCCTCGACCTGCCCCGACGCGCGACGCGCGGCACCGGGGCCCGTTCCCGCCCTCGCAATCCGGGCCACGGCCACGCACCGCAAAGACCTCATGAGCCTTCCGTCCGCCGCCTCGACCCTCCGGCAGAGCCCGCGCCGCGTGCGCTCGGCCCCGGCCGCACGGGCCAACGGCAGCCGCAAGCCCGCGCGCCCGGCTCCGCCCCCCTCGTCGACGACCCGCAGCACCGCTGCCGGCCGCGGCGCGGGAGGCCACCGGGCAGCACCCGCCAGCACCCCCACGCTCGAGGAGACGACCATGAGCAACCCCCGCGCTGCCACCACGCTCGACACGGCCACGGTGCTCGACCTCGAGCCCGAGGCCCTGGACGACCTCGAGCGAGAGCTGCCGCCGCTCATCGACGACGACGAGTCCGAGACGACGGCGGTCCGAGCGCGCGTGCAGGGGGAGCCGGGCATCGGCAACGTCGAGCCGGCGACCGAGGCACCCGCCGGCGGGTCCGACCCGCGCTCCGTGGCCGGCGACTCGATGCTCGCCCGCTACTTCCGGGACATGGCGACGCACGCCGTCATGGGCCACGCCGAGGAGGTCGAGGCCGCCAAGGCGGTCGAGGCCGCCGAGGTCGCGCACTGGGCCGCGCTGCTCGCCTACCCGGCGGCCGCGCCCTTCCTGCTCCAGGCCCTCGAGGAGGACATCGCGGGGCTCGGTCCCGACGCCTTCGAGGTGCCCGAGATCGCTCTGCTCCAGAAGCTGCTCCGCAACAAGAAGCCCTCGGCCGCCACCCAGCGCCGCTACGACGAGCTCTGCCGCGTGCTCGCCCAGCGTGTGCAGTTGCCGGACTCGGACCGGCTCTGGGTGTCGCGCGCCAACGTGCTGCTGCGCGAGATCGGCAAGCGCCCCGACCCGTCCGCCTGGCGCCAGCAGGTGGTGGGGCGGCCGCTGCCGTACGTGCCGCCGACGCGCGCGTACCGCCGCCATCTCGAGCTCGTGGACGAGACCTTCGGCGGGCAGCTCGCCGCCAAGAACCGCTTCGTCAAGGCCAACCTCCGCCTCGTCGTGTCGATCGCCCGCCGCTACAACCGCGGCAAGATGGCCCTCATCGACCTCATCCAGGAGGGCAACATCGGCCTGATGAAGGCGGTCGAGCGCTTCGACTACCGGCGCGGGTACCGCTTCAGCACCTACGCCTCCTGGTGGATCCGCCACGCCATCAACCGCGCGCTCGCCGACAAGGGTCGCGCCGTGCGCATCCCTGTCCACATGCTGGACACCTACAACCGCGTGGCGCGCGCCACGCAGGCCTCGCTCGCCCGGCTCGGCCGCGAGCCGACCGTGGAGGAGCTCGAGCGCGCGACGGGCGTCCCGCGCGAGAAGCTCGACAAGGTCAAGAGCTTCTCGGCCGACGCACCCTTCTCGCTCGACCGCCCGGTCGGCGACGAGGACGGCCGCAAGTTCGTGGACTTCCTCGAGGAGGAGGACGCGGTCTCGCCGTACGACCACGTGGCCGGCCAGTACTGGACCGACGAGGTCCGGCGGCTGCTCACCAAGCTGACGCCCATCGAGTCGAACATCATTCGGTGGCGCTTCGGCCTCGACAACGAGAACGAGCTCACGCTCAAGGAAAACGGCGACAAGTACGCACTGTCGCGCGAGCGCATTCTCCAGCTGCAGGAGCAGGCGCTCGCCAAGATGCGCCGGCAGATGCGCGAGTTCTGATTCGCGTTCGCTGCGGCGACAGGCTTCGGGCTCGATCCCGAAACCCCAGCCCGGAGTCCGGAACCTGGAGCCCCGGTGGACCGGCGACCGGCAACTTCTTTTCCGGACCCCTGACAGCGGTGTCGCGGTGACCGCAGTGCCCGCGACACCCGGTCCGCGGGTCGCCTCGTGCCGCAGCGGGTCGCCGGGACACGCAGGGGCGCCGGTGCTCAGGGGCCCGCGAGCGCCGCGCAGCTGCCGTACGCCGCCGACGCGGCGTTGAAGGCGTCGTCCTCGGTCGCGCAGGCGGTGTCGCCGCCGAGGGTGAGCGCGCACCGGGCGCACGCCTCCCGGCGCGCCGCGCAACCCGCTTGACCGGCGTGTCGAGCGGTGTCACTGCGTGGCGGACCTCGGGAGCGGTGCGCACGGACCGGAACCGGCGTTCCGGATGGTCGAGCCCGCGTACGCAGCGGGCCGGCCGGAAGAGAGCGGAGTGGTCATGGGTACGACGAACCAAATCCTTCTGGTGTGTCTGGCAGCCGGCCTCGCGATGGGTTGTCCCAAGAAGGGCAACCAGCCGACCTCGGAGCCCGCGCCGACGGCGACGGCCACCACGACGCCGACGGTGGTCGGGCACGCGACCGCCATGGCGCTGGCCGACCTCGGCGACTTCGACCAGAAGATGGCCGACGACATCGTCAAGCGCGCCATCCGCAACGCGCAGGGCTGCACCGCAGCCCTCGACAAGACGGCGAAGAGCGCCGAGGTCGGCGTCGTGTTCGACGGCGAGAAGGGTCGCATCACCGACGTCGCGCTCGACGGCTTCTCCGGGATCTCCGAGCAGGGCCTGCAGTGCATCCGGAACGCGTTCACGGCCGAGGTCCTGCCGCCCTTCGCCGGCGGCAAGAAGACGGTGAAGTACACCCTCGAGCTCCCGGCCGTGGCGCCCGCTGCCTCCGCCAAGCCCGAGAAGAAGCCGTGAGTCGGTCCCGGCCCCTCCCCGGCCTCACCGGCGTGCTCGCGCTCGCGGGCGTGCTCGTGGCCGGCTCCGCCCGCGCCCAGGACGCGGACCCAGCCGAGCCCGAACCGCCCGCACCGGCCGCGGAGCCGAAGCCGGCGGCGAGCTCGGGCGGCGCAATGCTCGCGACCGAGCAAGGGGAGGAGGCCGAGCCGCTGCGGCTGCGCTACCCGCCGACGTCGGTGCGCTGGGGTCTCATCGGCGCCGGCGCCGGCCTCACGCTCGGGGCGTACGCCGCCTCGCTCGTCGCGGCCTACACCGCGACCGACGTGCCGGGCATCGACAAGCTCAAGATCCCGGTCATCGGACCGTGGTGGACGCTCGGCGTGAGCGCGTGCCCCGAGAGCGACCCGGAGTGCGGCGCGGCCGTCTACCTGCGCGGCGTGGGCTACGTCTTCGACGGCCTGTTCCAGCTCGCCGGCCTCGCCATCATGGCCGAGGGCATCTTCATGACGACCGAGGCCGAGCCGACGCTGCCCGCGCCGGAGGTGAGCGTCGTACCGCTCGCCAGCCCGACGCTCGCCGGCCTCGGGGTCGTCGGCGTCTTCTAGCCCGCGCGCCAGGCCGCGTCCGCCGGTCCGGCGACGAGCGTGCCCGCGAGCCGCCCGAGGCGCGGCGCGGCGAGCGCCACCTCGACGCCGAGCTCCACCGTGCCGGCGACGACCTCCGGGGCGACGACGACGTCGCCGGGCCGGAGCGGCAGGTGGTTCGACACGTAGGCGATCGCCTCCCACAGGTGGAAGCGCCACGCGCCCACCGGGCCGGGCGAGGCGAGGTGCTGGCCCGCCACGGTGAGCTCGAGACGCAAGGCGTCGAGCGGGCCGAGCTCGTCGGGCGTGACGAGGGCGGGGCCGAGCTCGGCGCAGCCGAGCGGCCGACCGGACCCGCGGGCCCCGAGGTGGAGCGCGTAGCCGAGGACGGCGCGCTCTGCGTCGCGGGCGGTGCCGTGCGAAAGCTCGTCGCCGAGCAGGGCTGCGAGACCGCCCGAGACCGAGACCGGCCCGGCCCCGACGGGCAGCGGCAGCTCGCACGGAACCAGGGAGCGGGCGCTCGCGAGCGCGAAGGCCGGGCCCCCGGCGGAGGCCGGCGCGGCCGCACCGTAGAGGGCGACCTCGACCAGCGTCGCCCGCGCCTCGTCGCACGGGGGCAGGATCAGGGCGTCGGGGGCCCGGATGCGCGCCTCGGTCGGCCGGCGCCCGGCGCGGAGGGCGGCGTCGAGCTGCTCGAGCCCCGCGGCACGGGCCGCGAACACGCGGCCGTGGAAGTCGCTCGGGCCCTCGCGGCCGAGCGCAGTCTCGAGCGCGGCCACGTCGTAGTAGGCGCCGTCGCAGCCGAGCGCGAGCACCGGCGTCGCCATCGAGTCGACCTGGACACGGCAGATGCGCATGACACTCTGGAGGGTGTACGCGGCAGCTCCCGCGCGCAAGCGATTGACGCGGCGGGCGCGCTGCCCAATAAGCCCCGCGGCTCCTCGCCGCCCTGGAGGCAGAGGAGCCGGGAGCCTGCGGTCGACAACCGTCGCTCGCGCGCGGTCGAGGCGAAGGAGCACGCGGTCATGAGCAGAAGGACCAAGTTCGTGTTCGTAACCGGGGGCGTCGTCTCCTCGATCGGCAAGGGGCTGAGCGCGGCCAGCATCGGCGCGCTGATGGAGGCCCGCGGCCTCAAGGTCACGAACATCAAGCTCGACCCCTACATCAACGTCGATCCCGGGACGATGTCGCCGTACCAGCACGGCGAGGTGTTCGTCACCGACGACGGCGCCGAGACGGACCTCGACCTCGGTCACTACGAGCGCTTCACGAGCGCGCGCATGACGCGCCAGAACAACTTCACGACCGGTCGCATCTACGAGGCCGTCATCTCGAAGGAGCGTCGCGGGGAGTACCTCGGCGCGACCGTGCAGGTCATCCCGCACGTCACCCACGAGATCAAGAGCCGCATCGTGCAGGCGGCCGAGTCGGTGGATCTCGCGATCGTGGAGATCGGCGGCACCGTGGGTGACATCGAGTCCTTGCCCTTCCTCGAGGCGATTCGCCAGTTGAAGCTCGAGAACGGGCCGCAGAACGCGACCAGCATCCACGTGACGCTCGTGCCCTTCATCCCGACGTCGGGCGAGCTCAAGACCAAGCCGACCCAGCACTCGGCCCAGAAGCTGCGCGAGATCGGCATCCAACCCGACATCCTCCTCTGCCGCTGCGACCGCCCGCTGCCGCGCGCCCTGAAGGAGAAGATCGGGCTCTTCTCGAACGTGCCGGTCGACCGCGTGATCGCCGCCGTCGACGTGGGCTGCATCTACGAGCTGCCGCTGCTCTTGCACGCCGAGAACCTCGACGATCAGCTCGTCGACATGTTGAACATCTGGTCGCGGCAGCCCGATCTGTCGAGCTGGGTGCGCGTGGTCGAGCGCTTCAAGCGGCCGACGCGCGGCGCGGTGAAGATCGGCGTCGTCGGCAAGTACGTGCACCTCAAGGACTCGTACAAGTCCCTGCACGAAGCACTCATCCACGGCGGGCTCGAGCACGACGTGAAGCTCGACCTCGTCTACATCGACTCCGAGGAGATCGAGAAGGGCAGCGCCGAGGCGCTGCTCGGCGGCCTCGACGCCGTGCTCGTGCCCGGTGGCTTCGGCGACCGCGGCGCGGAGGGTAAGATCAGCGCCATCCGGTACGCGCGCGAGCGCAAGGTGCCGTTCTTCGGCATCTGCCTCGGCATGCAGCTGGCCGTGGTCGAGTTCGCCCGCGCGCTCGCGAAGATGCCGCTCGCCAACAGCCGCGAGTTCGACAAGAACGGCGAGTTCGCCGTCGTCGACCTCATGCCCGACCAGCACGGCATCGTCGACAAGGGCGGCACCATGCGCCTCGGCGCCTACCCGTGCGTGCTCGGCCCGGGGACGCTGGCCGCGACGGCCTACGGCTCGACCCAGATCAGCGAGCGCCACCGCCACCGCTACGAGGTGAGCAACCGCTTCCGCGACCGGCTGGTCGAGGCGGGGCTCGTGCTGAGCGGGCTGTCGCCCGACCAGCGCCTGGTCGAGATGATCGAGCTCTCGGACCACCCCTACTTCGTCGGTTGCCAATTCCACCCGGCGTTCAAGAGCCGACCGCTGAAGCCGCACCCGCTCTTCTCCCGCTTCGTGCAGGCCGCCGTGGCGCGCCGCGACGCGCGCGCCGCCGCCGGGCCCGAGGCCAAGAGCGACGAGACGAAGCGCGACGTCGGCGAGGCGATCGCGGCGCGCAGCGTGAACTGAGGCGAACAGCGGCGGCGACCGGAGCGCCCGGCCGCGAGTCGGACGGCGCCGCTCGGCCCGCTTGCGTCTCGTCGGACCTCCGATAGAGTGCTCTTCTTGGCGCGGTGGGGCCGCGCGCTTGGAGGAGACCATGCAGGGGACCGCGTGGCGTGTGGGCACGGTGATGTTCGCGCTCGGGGGCGCGGCCTGTGGTGCCGGCGACGAGACGGCCGTGGGCACGGGGGGCAGCGGGGCGGCGATCCCGAACGGCGGCAGCGGCGGCACCGGCGGCGGCGGTGCCGTCATCACGCAGGGCGGCGGCGGCGCCGGCGGCACGGGCGGTGGCACGGACGTGTGCGTCGGCGTCGGCTGTCCGGCCGACCAGCACTGCGAGCCGGTCGGCGGCGTCGGGACCTGCGTCGACAACACCTGCGCGGATCTGGCCTGCGGACCGACCGAGGTGTGCCAGCCGACGCCCGGCGGCGGCGCCATCTGCGTGGACATCAGCTGCGGCAGCGACGTCGAGTGCGCGCCGGCCGAGTTCTGCGGCCCGGGCGGCCTCTGCGCCGCGGACGTGTGCCAGCCCGAGGCGCGCCACTGCGTCGGTCAGGAGTTGCACGAGTGCGCGCCGAACGGCGGCTCCGACCCGGTGAAGGTCACGTGCGGCAGCACGAGCTACTTCGCGACGGAGTGCCAGGACGTCGGCGGCGGCGTCGCCCGCTGCACCTGCGAGGACGACTGGGACTGCCCGGCTTTCACGGCGTGCGAGGCGGGCGAGTGCACGGGCACGGGCAAAGCGCCGACCTGCACGCTGCCCCCGGTTCCCTTCTCGAGCGTGCTGCCGGTCAACGAGATCCAGTGGGGCGGGACCGGACAGGGCTCGCCGGCGAACCTCGCCAGCGCCTCGCCGTTCGCGTCGTCCTCGCAGGCGTGCGCGACGCCCATCGTGGCGAACCTCGACGACGACAACGGCGACGGGCTCATCAACGAGCTCGACTTCCCCGAGATCGTCTTCATGACGTACTGCGGCACCGACATCAGCACGAACGGCATCGTGCGCGCCATCCACGGCGGCGGCCCCGCCAAGGGCGGGGACTTCTGGGCCCAGTGCGGCAACACGGTGTGGCACGAGGGGGACCCGCTCAACCTGGCCTGCGCGTGCGCGACGGCCGAGGGCAACTCGACCGCGGCGGTCGCCGTCGCCGACCTCGACGGCGACGGGGTGCCCGAGATCGTCGTGCCGAACGAGGCCGACGCGCTCCTCATCCTCGACCACCGCGGCGTGCCCATCACGCGCAGCGCGCCCACGCAGTGGGCCGCGGGGTACGTCAACCCGGCGCCCACCATCGCCAACATCGACGGGCAGGGCTACGCCGAGATCGTCGTCGGCAACAACGTCTTCACGCTCGCCGACGACGCAAACGGCAACCTCGTCGTGCTCGACCGCTTCGCGGGCGGCGCGCTGCCGGCCGGGCTGAACGGCCAGGGGCCCGTGCCGTGCGTGGCCAACGTCGCGGGCGACGCGCGCCTCGAGATCGTCGCGGGCACGACGGCGTACGCGCTGCCGGTCCCTCCGCCCGGCGTCACCCAGCGCGCCGACTGCGCCGTCGGGGCGAGCGACGACTTCTGCATGGGTCGGCTCACGGTCGTGTGGGACGGCCAGACCGTGAACGGAGCCGTCGCGCTCCCCAGCACCCGGCGCGACGGCTTCTGCGCCGTGGCGGACGTGCTCGGCGCGGACGAGACCGTCGCCCCGAGCCCCGCGAACCCGCTCGACGGCAAGGCCGAGGTGGTGGTGGTCTCGAACGGCTTCCTCTACGTGCTCGCCGGCGAGACCGGCACGCTCCGGCGCTCGCTCGACCTCGGGGCGGGCCTGAACGGCGGCGCGCCCAACGTCGACGACTTCGACGGCGACGGTTTCCCCGAGATCGGGACCGCGTTCGGCAGCGCGTACCTGCACATCGATTTGCAGGACCCCGCGGCCGCCTGTCCCGCGTGGCCGAGCGCCATCGTCGACGGCAGCCCGCCGCCGCCGGCCAACCCGGCGCGCACCCCCGGCGGCGCCTGCACGAGCGACGTCGAGTGCGCGGCGGGCGCCGTCTGCAACACGACCCTCGGCGCCTGCACCTGCCTCCACAACGGCTGGCGGCGCACGACCGAGGACGACTCGAGCCGCGTGACCTCGTCGAGCGTCTTCGACTTCAACGGCGATGGCGCGGCCGAGGTCGTCTACAACGACGAGTGCTTCTTCCGCATCTACGACGGCCGCGACGGCACCGTGCTCTTCAAGCATCCGTCGCCGAGCCGCACGCGCATCGAGAACCCCGCGATCGCGGACGTCGACAACGACGGCAACGCCGAGATCGTCTTCCCGTCGAACAACGACGCCAACGCCTGCTCGGTCGGCAACAACTTCCCGAACGGCATCGCCGTGTGGGGCGACGCGAGCGACACCTGGGTCGCGGCGCGCCGCATCTGGAACCAGCACGCCTACCACGTGACCAACGTCACCGAGAGCGGGGCCGTACCCCTGCACGAGCCCGAGAGCTGGAAGAGCTACAACGGCCGCAGCTACGACCTCTACCGCTCGAACCCGCGCAGCTTCGACGTGGCGCCCGATCTCGCGGTCGGCGGGGTGCAGCTCTCGTCGCCCGACGCGGTGTGCGGCCAGCTCTCGACCAACCTGTCGATCACGGTCGAGGTCCGCAACCTCGGGGACCTGCGCATCGGCCCGGGCGTCGTGCTCTCGTTTTACGGCTCGTGGTCGAGCCCGGCGCTCGTCGAGCCGCTCTACGCCGACGCCGTCCAGACGCCCCTCGGCTTCACGCTGCAGCAGAGCCTCGAGCCGGGCGGCTCGGTCCTCGTCTCGGTGAGCTACAGCGCGCTCGACAACACGCCCGGCACGCTGCCGGACAGCGTGCGCGTCGTGGTCGACGAGGCGGGCCAGGAGCGCGAGTGCGACGAGACGAACAACGAGCTCACCCTGCCGGTCGACCCCGGCGTGCAGGAGCCGGATCTGCGCGTCGCGCTCGGCCTCGGCAACGCGGGCGGGTGCCCGACCCCGACCGTCGACACGACCGTGTTCAACGACGGCTCGGCGCCCGCGAGCGACATCCTCGTGCGCTACTACGCGGGCGACCCCAACCAGGGCGGGACGCCGCTCGGCGACCACGTCGTCCCGGGACCGCTCGCCCCCGGCGCCAGCACGACCTACACGATGAGCCTGCCGAACTTCCCGCTCAACCTCGACATCCTCGTCTACGCGATCGTCGACCCGCTCGACGCCATCGCCGAGTGCCAGGACGGCAACAACAAGGACGCGGCCGACAGCAAGATCTTCTGCACGATCAACTGAGGTCGCCGCGCCCTCGGACTAGTGCCGCCACACCGGGATCGGTGCGGCCTTCGCGAAGGCCGAGCCGGCGCCGATCACGCGGTGCCGCGGATCGACGGTGCTCGTCACGAGCGGCTCGCCGAGCGTCACCGTCACCGAGGCGCTCGGGGACGAGGGCGCGGTGCCGAAGTCGACGACGGCGGTCGCCGTCTGCGCGAGGCCGCTCACGTCGACCTCGACGGCGCACGGAAAGACGACGGGCCCCGCCTGCGTGAGCGTCACCGTCACGTCGCCCCCCACCTCGGAGGTGCCGATGACGAAGCTCGGCCACACCGGCGCACCGCTGCCGAAGACCCACGCCGCGAAGTAGGGCCCGAGATCCGCGCCCGAGGCCGCCTCGAGAGCGGCGCGGAGCTCTTCGACGCTGCGCGCGCCGGGCTCGGCGAGGAAGTCGGCGATGCCCGCAAGGACGGCAGGCCGCCCCACGAGCGCCTCGAGCTGCTGGTAGAGGACCATCGGCCCGGGGCCGTACACGTCGCCGTAGAAGTCCTCGACCGCGGGCAGCGGATCGTCGGTGGGGCGCGGGTAGTGCGCCGACTGCTGCGACGCCGCGTCCCAGTAGGCGCGGGTCGCGTCCGCCTCGCCCGCGGGCCCGTGCTCGTCCTCGTAGACGTACGCGAGGTACTCGGCCGTGGCCTCCTTCCACACGAAGTCGGCGGCGCTCGCGAGGGTCGTGCGGTCACCCGCCCACTGGTGGATGATCTCATGCATCAAGACGTGCCGGGTCGGATCGGCATAGGGCCCCGTGAGCGACGGCAGCGACTCGTAGAGCACGATGTTCGACGGGTGCTCGAAGCCGAGCCAGGACGTGGGCCCCCCCGCGACGCGGAGCTCGCTGCCGTAGGGGAAGGGACCGAGCACGGAGGTGATCCAGCCGAGGAACGCTGCGACGTCGGCCGGGGACAGGCTCGACGCGAGCTCTCCGCCCGGCGCCTCGTAGAACGAGACCGCGACCCCCGCGCCGGTCGTGAAGGGCGCGGCGACCCAGGCCGGATCGGCGGCGAGGGCGAAGGCCGAGTAGGTGGGCGCGAGCACGCCGTCGAGCTCGCAGTGGGTGGCGCCGCTCTCTGCGGTGCGCACGCCGGGACAGAGCACGGTCGTGCCGGGGGCGTGGGTGACGTCGAAGCCGAAGGCGGCGAGCCGGCCCGGAGCGTCGTCGCAGGGGCCGAAGTGATCGCAACCGCCGACCCAGCTGAGCAGATACGAGAAGGTGCCGCCTGCAAGGTCGGGCTGGCGCGAGAAACCGACGTCGAGGCCGAGGAAGGTCCCCTCGGGCACGAGCTCGGCCGTGTCGATGACGAGCTCGGCGCCCCCCGCGACCGGAGCCCCGCAGAGGCGCAACGCACCGGTCGGCGCGTCGCGCGTCACCACCGCGGGCGCGCCGCCGAAGCTCGCGCTCGCCGGCTCGAGGTCGCTCGGCACGACGAAGCAGTCGCCGCCCGTGACGACGCCGACCGTGAGGCGGGAGGTCGCCTGCCCCGTCGCGAGGTCGAAGCCGTAGTCGTAGCGCAGCACGTCGCCGACGAGGTCGCCCGTCGGAGCCGCCCCGCCGCTGCCGCCGCTGCCGCCGGCCCCCTCGCTCGACTCGTCGCCCGAGCAGGCCGCGACGGCACCGAGGCAGGCGACGAGACCGGTGACGCGTACCCCCAGGCGAAGGACGGAGCTCATGGGTCCGCGATGGTATCGCGGTTCGCGCCGTCGGGGCAGCCGCCGGGCGCGGCCCGCACCAGAGCGACACGACCGACGGCACGGCGACGACAGGGTAGAGCGCCCGAGGACGGCGTAGACTACACTCTCGATTCGCGCCGAGCGCCCCCCGGGCGACCCGCGGCGGATTCGCGACGACCATGAGCATGCAGGCGCTCGATCGAGACCACTTCCGCCGCCGCGTCGGCACGACGCTCCGCGGCAAGTGGCGGCTCGAGCGGCTGCTCGGCGTCGGGGGGATGGCGGCGGTCTACGAGGCCGTCCACAAGATCGGGCGCCGCGAGGCCATCAAGATCCTCCACCCCGAGGTGAGCCGCAGCCCGGAGCTGCGCGCGCGCTTCGAGCAGGAGGCGCGCGCGGTGAACGCCTTCCGGCACCGCGGCGCGGTCGAGGTGCGCGACGTGGACACGACCGAGGACGGCCTGCCGTTCATGGTCATGGAGCTGCTCGTCGGCGAGAGCCTCGGCGAGCGCCAAAAGCGGACGGGGCGCATGGCCCCCGCGGAGGTGCTGCGCCTCACCGACGAGCTGCTCGACGTGCTCGGCGCCGCACACGCGGTCGGCATCATCCATCGCGACGTCAAGCTCGACAACCTGTTCCTGGTCAGCGACGGGCAGCTCAAGGTGCTCGACTTCGGCATCGCACGGCTGCGCGACAACCCCGCGGCGCGGACCCTGCTCGGCACGACTCTCGGCACCGTGCCGTACATGCCGCCCGAGCAGATCAAGGGCGTCGAGATCGACCCGCGCGTCGACGTCTTCGCCACGGGCGCGGTCATGTTCCGCCTCCTCACCGATCGCACGGTGCACCTGGCGCAGACCGAGGCCGAGATGCTGGTCAAGATGCTCACGGTGCCGGCGCCCGCGCTCGCCCAGGTGCTGCCGGGCGCCGAGCCGCACCTGTGCCTGCTCGTCGACCGCGCGCTCGCGTTCGGGCGCGAGCACCGCTACCCGGACGCGCGCACGATGCAGCAAGATCTCCGCGCCGTGGCAGCGGGCGCGGAGCCGCCGTACGCCGCGGCGCGCCTGCGCGCGGGCGATCGGCCCGACACGATCGACGAGGAGCCGGAGGCCGGGTCGGCCGCCGTGCCGTCGTTCGTCCCCGGCGCAGGGCCGCCGCCATGGCGTGCCGGAGCGCGCGCCGTGAATGGCGCGGCGGCGCTGGCTGCCGCGGGCGCGGTGCACGAGCCGACGGCCGGCACGCGCGCGCCGGCCGTGGGGGTCGCGGTCGCGGTGGCGGTGGCGCCGACCGCGCCCGGCGACGCGCCGTGGTCGGCGGCGGTCGAGAGCACCGCGTTCCCGCCGCCGAGCGTGCCGCAGCTATCGTCGCCGACCCAGGTCTCGGCGCTCGCGCCCGAGGTCGGCGCGCGCCTCGCACCGAGCGACGCGACGCTGGCGTCGGTGGCGGGCGCCGGCCTCGCCGCCCGCGCACAGGTGCCGCGCTCCGTCGCCGTCAGCGCCGCGGGCTCGGCCGCCGCGGCGGCGCCGAAGTCCACGATCCCCATGAGCGCCGGTCCCCAGTCGCTGGGGTCGCCCCCGCCGCGCGCCGTCGCGCAGTGGGCGGCGGCGCCTCCGAGCGCCGCGCCGCACGCGCTGGCGTCGTCGCCGAGCGTCGATCCGTCCTCGATGGCGTCACCCCCGAGCGCCGCGGCCGGGGCCGCGGAGGGCGCGAGCTCGATGCGCTGGGTGAGCGGTCCGATGGCGGCTCAGCTCGGGCTCGTGGGCGCTCCAGCCAACCAAGCAGTCGCGGCGGCGCCGGTCACCCTCGCCGAGAGCCCTCCTCCGGTCTCGACGCGCGTGGCCGACGCCCAGACGATGCCGGGCTCGACGGGAGGCCAGGTCGCCCCCGGCGGTACCTTCATCACGGACGATCCCGCGCTCGCGCAGGCACCCCAGCTCGAGGCCGCGCGGCGCGAGAAGGAGAGCCGCACGCGCATGCTCCTCATCGCGATCGGGTGCGGTCTGCTCGGCGTCGCGCTCGTCGTCGGGTACAGCGTCTGCAGCGGCGCTAGCGAGACGCAGGCGCCCGGCGCGCAGGCCTCCGGCGCGACGCCGACCGAGCCGGGGCCGACCGCCGGCGGCGCGACCGGCGCGGCCGATCCCGCGAGCCCCGGCGCACCGGCCCCGACGACGCGACCCCCGGGCCCAGGCGGGGTGTCCCCCGCGCCCGCGACCACCTTCGGCCCGAGCCCCACCGCGCCGGGCACGAGGCCGCCGCCGCCACCGACGACCGAGCCGACGCCGCCTCCTCCGGCCACGACGCCCCCGCCTCCGACCACCGCGCCGACGGCCCCGCCGCCGGCGACGACCCCGCGCGCGACGACGTCCACCCCGAGCAGCAAGGGCAAGGGGCACAAGGACAAGGAGGAGAAGAAGAAGAAGGACGACTGACGCGGGCGGCGACGCAATAGCGGCGATGCCGGCGACGGGAGCATTCTCGCTCACGCTCTCAGTCGGCCGGGACGAACTGGTCGACGAGCGCCGAACGCAGGCGCTTGTACGGCGCGCCGTCGACGCCCTTCGGCGCCGAGAGCCCCTCGATCAGCGCATGCGCGTCCCAGCCCGGCTTCGGCCGGTCGCCATCGAGAGGATCGCGCACGACGTCGACCGGCAGCGACTGGGCGTTCCCGGCGTCGCGGCACGCCTGCGTCGTCACAGCGAACGCCAGGGCGCCGGCCATCTCCGCGAGCGTCCGCGCCTCGTGCACGGTCGCGCGATCGTGGTCCCAGACAGACAGGCCCGCTCTCCTTCGGCGCCTCTCGGCCTCGGCCTTGTCCCGCTGGTTCGGCGCGAGCCACTCCGGGAGCGGGAGCACCCGCCCCTTCGGCAGATGCCCTCCGCCCGGCTTCACGAAGCGGACGACTTTCGCGCTACCGGGCAGCGACGCGAACCGCTCATCCATGCCGCGCTCGCAACGCCCACGCGCGCAGGGCATCACTCGGGACGGGCTTCGCGAGGCTTGCTTCGCCGTGCTCGGCGGTCACTCGGTCCCGCGCGCGCCACGTTACCCCCTGGCTCCCCAACGGCTCGAGCTCGAGCAGGAGCCCAGGGTGACTCCACACGAGACTCGGGCCGTCCTCGCCTTCACTCGCGGCAGGAACCGGCAGGCCGGGGATCCGCTCGTCGAGCGCACGCCAGACTGCGCCGAGCCGCGACCAGGCGCCGCGCCGAGGCGCGAGCCAGCTCTGGAACGCTCGCCGCTCGGTGGACTCGGCCCTCGCGATGGCGCGCTCGAGCGCGCGGAGCCCACGTGAGCCGGGGCGTGCGGTGGCTGCTTCGGCGATCACGGAGGGAGGAATGGGAGTGAGGAGGCTTCGCGCCTCGTACCACACGCCCGCGTCCATCCACGCCTGCGCGATCCAGTAGTGGAAGTGGGCGACCAGCCAGGGATCGGTCGCCGCGCGCGACCCATCCGGATCGACGCGATCGAGTGCTGCGCGCAGCTCGCGCTTGGCCCCGATCCAGTCTCGCTGCTCGATGAGATCGGAGATCCGACGCGCGTTCCACCAGGGGTTGTCCGGCGCGCTCTCGACCGCCCGGCGGAAGTGCTCCGTCACGAGACTCGCAGCGCGCCGCGCCTTCTTCGCGTTGAACGCCAGGTAGTGGTGCGCGTAGTCGTCGTTCGGGAACGCCGCGAGACAGGCCGCATACACGTCCGCTGCCTTGGCGTACTGCCGCCGCTCGATGCTGTAGTGACGCGCGCGCTCCCAGTACATCTCGGGGCACGGCTTCACCTGAAGCGACCACTCGCCGGCGCCGCGGTCACCCGCCTCTGCGAGGTGATGGACCTTCTCGACCCACGCGCGCGCGCGCTCGGCGGAAAGACCCCGCGGATCCGACGCACCGTCGGCGCGGGCCCGCACTTGCGCCAGCGCCGCATGCGAGACCTCGACCTCGGCAGCCGCGAGCGGCGCGACGCGTGACGAGAGCACGCGCGCGACCGTGGCGCTGACGCGCACGGGATTGCCGTAGCCGATACAGGTCGTGAGGATGTGCTCCGTGCCCCCAGGTGGCACCGCGATGCTGAGCAGATCGTCTGCCGCGACGGGCTGCCGCGCGAGCAACATTCGGCGCACGGCTTGGGCAAGGCTTGCGTTCCGTCGAATCGCGTCGCCGAGCAGCATGGCGAGCGAGCCGAGGGCACTGCTCGAGCTGCCATGGACGATGGCGCCGACGTCGGGACCCGTAGCTCCAAGGGCGACCGCCCCGACCGCAAGGCGCCACTCGACC
This sequence comes from Myxococcales bacterium, assembly GCA_016212965.1. Taxonomy (GTDB): domain Bacteria; phylum Myxococcota_A; class Polyangia; order Polyangiales; family Polyangiaceae; genus JACRDA01. The sequence goes on along the minus strand of JACRDA010000318.1, from coordinate 6,944 downwards.
GGCGTGCGACGGACGCCCGCGCCGACTGCGTCCCGGAGGGCCTTGGCGGCTGCCGCGAGGCTCGCGTACCTGCTCGGCTCGAGGTCGACCGCGAACGGCGGGAGCGTCACGCGCTGCGCGTGAGCGAGTCCGACCTCTCGAGGGTCGAGCGTCGGATCGGCGATCCACACGACGTGGGATGCTCTCGACAGCATCGAAATGGCGTCGAGGACTCGGCGCCGAGCGTGGTCGGCATCTGCGCTCGTGGGCACCGCGGGGGCGAGCCTGCCGCACAGGCGAACGATCCAGGTGCCTCGATGTCCAGCGATGGCGTCTCGGAGCTCGACGCTCGCGTGGCCCGCGCCGTCCGCGAGCGGTCCGGCACCTCCCACCGCCCCCGCGGCAACGATCATCATCGCTGCGGGCAGATCGATGCTGTCGAGCGCGGGCAGGTCCAGGAACACCGACCCCGCGACGCGCTCTGCGAGGACGTGCCCGACCGTCGCGCGCCCCGACCCCTCGGGGCCACTGATCCAAACGTGGCCCGAGCCGACCTTCCGAAGCGCATCGTCGACGGCGCCATCGATGCCGGGCGGATGCATCGCCGGGGTGTAGCTCGGAACGAACCAGAAATCATCCGTCGAACGTGAGCCGATCGTCGCCGGCCGCACCGAGCACGCCGAGCGCAGTACGAGCCCGTGAACGAGGTGCGCGCGACGGAATCCGGTCGTGCGCTCCGCACCGCGCCCGACGGCGTGGTAGCCTCGCCGGCCATGCGTGGGCTCGCCACCGCCATCGCCGCCTGCCTCCTCGTCGCGACCAACGCTGCCCGCGCGGACGATCCGCCGACGTCCGCGGCGCCCAAGCGCTGGTGTGCGCCCGAGCTCGAGTCGCTCCCCGGCGACGTCTGCTACCACGGCGAGCCCGCCCACGAGGGGCGCCGCACGCTCGTCATCTTCCTGCACGGGCTCGTGGAAGACGGCACCGACTGGCAGTACCACCAGCAGCGCGGCATCGTGCGCGGCGCCGCGCGACTCGGCTACAGCGTGCTCGCGCCGCGCGGCCGGGTCGGAGCGAGCCGCACGGGCGGCGACAGCCGGGTCGCCTGGCCGACGGCCATGACCGCGCGCCAGGCCCACGAGGACGCCGTGCTCGCCGAGTGGCAGCGGGCGCGCGAGCTCGTCGAGCAGCGCGAGGGCGCGCCCTTCGACGAGGTGTTCGTGCTCGGCTTCTCGAACGGCGCCTACTACGCCTCGTCGCTGGCCCTGCGCGGGCGGCTCGCGGTCGACGGCTACGCCGTCTTCGCCGGGGGCACGGCCTATGCGCCGAGCGCCGGCGGCGCCGCGCGGGCGCCCGTGTTCGTCGCCATCGCAGGCCAGGACAAGACCACCTTCGACGACGCACGCTCGCTGGCGCGCGCGCTCGAGGCCGCCGGCTGGCCGCACCGCGCCGAGACCCGCAAGGTCGGCCACGCCATCGCGGACGCCCACCTCGATCACGCGCTCGACTACCTGCGGGCGAGGGCGCGGGAGGCGGGCAAGGGCGGGCACTGACTCGCGTGGCGACCTGGCGCGGTTGCCGCACCACGCGCCGGACCGTACGATGTCCTGCATGGGCTCGACGCTGGCACCGGATGGGATCACCGCCGGCACCGGACTGCCCGCCGACCTGCCCTTTCTCGAGAGCTTGTCGTGGTTCGACACCGACTGGCGCCAGCTGGCGCCGCTCGAGGCCCTGCGCCGCTACGAGCGTGGCTGGCGCAACCGCGGCGTGACGGCAGAGCCCTCGGCCGAGGAGCTCGCGTTCATCGCAGCGCTGGTACGGCGCTACGGCAGTGTCATCGATGTTCCGCCGTGAGCTCTACCGCGCGATGGCGCGCGTGCTCGACGCGCTCGAGCCGCAGACGCTCGAGCATGCCGGGTTCCGCTTCGGCGGCGGCACGCGCATCGCCCTCGCGCATGGCGAGTTTCGGCTGTCGCGCGACCTCGACTTCGTCTGCTCGGACGGGGACGGGTACGCCGAGCTACGCCTCGACGTGCGGGAACGGGGCTACGACGCGCTCTTCACGCCCTCGAAGCGGGCCGGGCTCGGCCTGCCGCGCGAGGTGCGCTCCGACCAGTACGGCATGCGCTTTCCGGTGCTCGTCGACGGTGCGTCGATCCGGGTCGAGCTCATCCGCGAGGCGCGCATCGCGCTCGGCGCGCCCGAGCACGCTCCGTGGACGGCGGTCCCCCTGCTGTCCACCACCGATGTCGTGGCCGAGAAGCTGCTCGCAAACTCGGACCGCGGCTCCGATCGCGACACCTTGGCGCGCGACCTCGTCGATCTGGCCATCCTGCGTCTCGCCCACGGGCCGATCGCCGATGCAACCTGGCGCCAGGTCGAACGAGCCTACCGCTCCGCCCCCCGCAGCGACCTCGCGCAGGCAGCCGAGCGCTTCGTCGGCGATGCGGCGTTCGCCGCGCGCTGCTTCGGCGGCCTAGGTATCGAGGATGGCGAGACCGTGTTGCGTGGCGTGAGGGCTCTGCTCGCCGACCTGCACGGGGCCTGAGGGCTGGGCTCCACCGGTAGCCGAACGCGCGACGGCGCGCGACTGCCACCAGGTGCACTTCCCGGCGCGCAGCATCGGCGCGGCGGACCTCATTCGTTGGGGCATGGCTGGACGTCGATCTCGGGATTCCACTGCGCCTGGCCGTCGGACTCGGCATCGATGCGCAGGGAAAGGTTGTCGCGCGCCGGGCAGGAGTACGAGAAGAAGCGCGGCGGCGGGACGAGCTGCGCGGCGTGGTCGTGGATCCAGTTGCCGACCCGCAGCCAGATCGGCACGCGGCCGCGCGCGCGGGTCGTGAGCGTGAAGCGCCCCGCCGCGTCGGCGCGGGTGCAGTCGGTGGGCGAGCACACCTCGAGCCCCGCGAACGAGAGCCGTCGCGCCCCGCTCGCGGCTGCGTGCGTGAGCCGGCCCGTCGCCGTGACGGTGTGGGGCACGAGCGGGGCCGCCGGGTCGAGCGCCGTCGTAGCCGGGTCGAAGAAGTAGCCGATGCCGTCCGGGGCCGGCGCGAGCCCGCCCCCCACGAACACGAGCTCGAGCGCGCCGCGCACGACGCCGACGTCGGGCTCGGGGTGCACGGCGTACTCGAGCGTCTTGTGGCCCGTCGCGGCGTCGAAGCCCGACAGCAGCCCGACCACGCTGTCGCAGCCGACGTGGAACACGTGGCCCCGCGACAGCAGGAGGCGCGGCCCGCGCCCCATGCCGCCGCACGTGCGCGCGGGCAGCTTGGCGCGCCACAGCTCGTGTCCGTCGCTGCTCGCGAGCGTCACGAGGTCGTCGGAGGCCGGCTCGATGACGTGGATCTCGCGCTCGCCCACGACGGCCCGCACGACGTTGCCCCGCACCGCGTGGCGCCAGCGGGGCGCCCCCGTCGCCGGGTCGACGAGCGTCACGCCGTCCCGGTCGAGCGCCACGCCCGCGGGCCCGACGAAGGCGTGGCGATAGGTGTCGACCTGCCAGGCGAGGCTGCCGTCCTGCAGGCGCAACGCCGCGACGTGCCCCGGCCCACCGCCTGGCGGCTGGCGCAGCACGTACACGCGCTCCGCGTCGGCGGTGAGGCCGCCCTCCGGTCGCTCGTCGGCCGGCGTGGGCACGCTCCAGAGCGCGCGGCCGTCGGCGAGCGCGAAGGCCTGGATCGACGAGGGCGGCCCGCCGGCGCCGGCGTCCACCGCGACGACGGCCACGCCGCCGACCGCTTCCCAGGACGTGCCGCCACCCGAATAGGGAAGGTGAGCCCTCGGCACCGAGAAGCGGCGCGCCTGGGTGAGCGCGTCGACCACGACGTCCTCCGCGGAGTCGCGCCGCAAGAGCGCGTCGCCAAGAGGCGTCGGGCATTCGGGCCGCGAAGCCTGGCCGAGTGCGATGGCGACGGGCGGAGACGTGACGGCGCCCGTGGCGAGGTCGATGCCGAAGAGCTCGCAGGCTCCTTGGTCGTAGCCCCACGTGGCACCCTTCCGCTGCAGCACGTCCGTGACGTGGCGGCTGCGCCACAGCACGCCCGACGCCGGAGCTGGCGCAGCGGCGGCTGTGCTCGAGCCCGCGGCGCTCGGGGTCGCCGCGCTCGCCCCGGTCGCGCCCGTCGGCGCAGGGGTCGAGGCCACCGCCCCCGGTGCGTCGGTCGACCGCGGAGCGGTCGCGGAGGGCGCGTCGCGGTCCGTGGGACCCGCGACCAGCGGAGCTGCGGTGCACCCGGCGGCGCCGAGCGCGAGCAGAACGTCGAGGGCGGAGACGCGCATCGCGGCCTCGATGCTTCGCCGATCTGGTGCGGGCGTCCACCGGCCCCAGGCGACGACGACGTGCGCGGGCGCGGCGGCGTTGCCGCGCGACGCGTGCTCACTGCCCCGGGCAGTTGCAGGCGCGCACGGGGAGCCACGGGCGCGAGGCGTCCGCGTCGGGCTTGCAGCTCGGCCGGGCGCCGGGCGCGAGCACCTGGCACATGTCCGGCGGGCAGTCGGCGTCCTTGGCGCAGAGGAGCTTCGCGTTGAAGACGTCGGCGACGCCGAGGCAGCTCGTGCCGCCAATGGTCGCCATGCAGTGCTCGCCCTTCGGGCAGTCCGACGGGCCGCCGCACTCGTAGCGCGACGCGAGGCCCTCCTGCTCGCAGCTCGCCGCGGTGCCGCACTTCGGCGCCGCCTCGGAGCCGAGCTCCCCGCAGCAGAGCGGCGCGGCGTCGGTGCACGGCTTCGGGCCGCAGCGCCGCGCCGGCCCGAGGCTGCAGTGGCCCTCGACACAGCGCGTGCCCGGTGTGCGACACGGGCTCCCCGGCGTGCACCGCTCGCCGTAGTCACACGCGCTGCGATCGTCGCCCGCCGGCGTGCACACCCCCGCCGCCATGTCGCCGCCGAGGCCCTGCTCGCAGCAGGCGCGCTTCGCACCGCAATCGCCCGAGTCGTCGCAGGTCGCGACGTGGGTGAGCGACAGGTCCGTCGGCGGCTTGTCGGTGCAGCGCGTCGCGAGCGCGCGCGCCCACGCCTCGAGGTCGCGGTCGCTCGCGCCGGCCGGCAGCGACCGACAGGCGTGGACGTCGCTCCAAGTGCAGCACACCTCCCGGCCGACACGGCAGCGCTCGGTGCCGCAGGCGAGCTCGGCTCCGCCGTCCCCGCCCGGCGGGGGCTCTGCCGACGGACCCGGGGTCGCGCTCCCGCTGCTCGCGTCCGTCGCGGTGCCGCCGAGCGGAACCGGCGTCGGCGTCGACGGCCCGGAGGTCTTGCAGCCGACCCAGCCGAGCCCCGCGACGAGGAGCCACGCGGCTGCACGCCGCGCACGCGCCCGCCGCGCCAGGCGCGCCTTGGCGGGCGACGCGGCGGCGCGCGCTCGGGGGGAGGTCCGATGGGGCGCGACTTGGGCGGTGCGGGCTAGAGGTGCCACGCGGTCGAGCTACCCGGCGCGGTCGCCGGGGGCAAGGGGTGTTCACGCGACGCGACGGCCCCCGCGTGCGCGCGACTCTGCTATGCGAGCGGGCATGTGGCGGTGGCGCCGGTGGGCCTGGTCGGTGTGCGCGCTCGTCGCCTGCTCGAGCGGGAGCGACGGCGCGGCGCGAGGGACAGCAAGCGCCGACGCGCCGGCCGCCGCGAGCGCGAGTGCGACGCACGCGACGAGCGCGACGAGCTCCGGGTCGACGCCGGCGGCGGGCCGGGGCCCCGACTGGCGCCAGGCGTGCGGTGACGAGGCGGACTGCCGCGCGCGCTGCGAGGGCGGGTCCGCCGCGGCGTGCACCGTGCAAGGCGACCAGCTGAAGCGGCGCGGCAACCTCGCCGGAGCGGCGGCCGCGCTCGGCCGCGCCTGCGACGGGGGCGACGGCCTCGGCTGCTCCGCGCTCGGCCTGCAGGTGCAGGACGGGCTCGGCGTGCCCGCGGATCCGGCACGGGCCGCCGAGCTCTACCTGCGCGGCTGCCGCGCGGGCGCCGGCGTCGGCTGCTTCAACCGCGGCATCATGCTCGAGACCGGCGCGGGCGGCCCGCCGGACCGCGCGGCGGCGGCGCGCATGTACGAGGCGGCCGCGGCGGCGTATCGCGTGAGCTGCGACCGCGGGGATCTCGACTGGTGCGTGAACCTCGGCATCCTCTACTCGCAGGGCCGCGGCGTGGCGAAGGACGACGCCGCGGCGCTCGCCCTCTACACGCGCGCGTGCGACGCCAAGAACGCGAACGGCTGCATCGAGCTCGCGAACGTGCTCCGCGACCGGGGCACGCTGGCGGATCTCGCGCGCGCGGCCGAGCTGCTCCTCGGCGCCTGCGCGCGCGAGCCGGGGATGGCCTGCCGCGACGCCGCGCTCCTGTACGCGAGGGGCGAGGGCGTGGCGCCGCGGCCGGACGAGGCGCGGCGGCTCGCGGAGCGCGGCTGCGAGGGCGGCGCGATGCACAGCTGCACGCTGCTCGCGAGCTGGTACGAGAAGGGCGAGCTCGGGCCGCGCGACGACGCCCGCGCCGAGACCCTCTTCCGGCGCGCCTGCGACGGCGGCGAGCCCATCGCGTGCAGCCTGCTCGGGCTGCGGCGCGAAGAGAGCAAGCGGCCCGAGGAGGCCCTGCCCTTCTACGAGCGCGCCTGCGTCATCTCCTCGCCCGACGCGTGCCAGAGCGCGGCGCGCCTGTACCTGGCCCGCCGCGACGAGCAAGGTGTGCGTCGCATGGTCGAGCGCGCCTGCGGCCTCGGAGACGCACGCGCCTGCGCGATCGTCGCGGGGGCGCCGGCGCAGCGCTGAGGCGCCGGTCCAGACGCCCGGGCGCACACGACGGGATGCAACCGCCGAGGCACGGAGGAGGCTCCGAAGGCCGCGCCTAGTCCCAAATCAAGCGATTAGCGCTTAGCACTTAGCATTTAGCCTAAGAATATCGAGATGATACGTGCCGTCACGGGGCGTCACCGTTTCACCTGAAACGTGCCATCGGGGCGCACCTGGAGAACCGGCAACACTGCG
>JACRDA010000317.1 GCA_016212965.1 Myxococcales bacterium | reverse complement strand
CCGCGGACGCGGGCGAGGGACGACGGGTCCGCCGCTCCGCGGCGACGGCGGCGGTGGGCGCGGACGCGGCGCGCGCAGTGGGCGGCGCCGGCGCGCCCGCTCCGGCAGCCGAGGCCGCGTCGTACGAGGCGCACAAGCGCGAGAAGCGCGAGCTCGAGCGGAAGCAGCGCCGCCTCGTCGAGCTCGAGCGCGAGGTGGCGGCGGCCGAGCAGAAGCTCGCCGGCATGCGCGAACGGCTGAAGGAGCCGCCCGGCGAGGACTGGCTCGCACTGGCGAAGCTCGCCGAGGCGGAGCAGACTCTGCAGCGCAGGCTCGATGGCATGCTCGAGGAATGGGCGACGCTCGGTGAGGAGCTCGGCGGCGCGGCGCGCTGAGGCGGTGCTGCGGCGCGCGCTCCTCGGCCTGGCGCTCGCGCTCGCGGTCGTCGGGCCGAGCGCTTGCGATCGCAGCGAGAGCGGCGCCGCGACGGCCACCGCCTTGCCGCCGCTCGAGCTGCGGAACGACACCCCGAACCTGCTCCTCACCTGGGTGGACGAGCGCGGCGCCACGCACACCGCCACCGAGCTGGCTGCGGTGCCGAAGCAGGGGCGCGGCATGGTGCGCGTCGTGGTGACCGCGCCGCTGCAGGGCGAGGGTGCGCTCTTCTACGTCGCCGACCTCCGCACGGCGGGCGCCGATGGCAGCTACCCGGTCCACACCGTGACCCGCGCCGAGTGGGAGGCCGCGCTCGACAAGCGCCGCCAGGCCTTCGCAGCCCACGAGCAGCCGGAGCCCGGCACCGACCCGGACGCCCCGCCGCGCTCGACGCCGCCGCTCGGGGACCCGCGCTCAGTGAGCGGCCTGACGGTGATCGTCTACGGCGCCGCGTGGTGCGAGCCGTGCCACCTCGCCGCGGACTACCTCAAGCGGCGCGGCGTCGCGGTGGTGTACAAGGACATCGACGACGACTCCGCGGCCCGCGCCGAGATGGTGCAGAAGCTCGAGCGCGCCGGCATGCGCGGCGCCGGCATCCCGGTCCTCGACGTCGGTGGCGTGCTCGTGCAGGGCTTCTCGCCGCCCGCGGTCGATCGCGCCATCCAGAAGGCGCTCGCCGGGACGGCGCTCTAGCTCGTCCGATCTCGGCGCGGGCGCCGAGCCGCCCGATTGGCCACGGCAGTCACGCGATCCACCCTAGAGCGGAACGAGCACAACCCCGGAGCTCGGCGCGGGCGCCGAGCCGCCCGGTTTGCCAAGGCAGTCACTCGCTCCGCCCGGAAGCGAGCGAGCGGAACCACGGAGTCACGAAAGCACGGAGCGTGACACGGAGGGGCCCCTGAACTTCGCCGGCTCCGTGCCCCTCTCCGTGTCTCCGTGTCTCGGTGGCTGTCTCTTTCTGGCGGAGCGGGACACGAAGGCGCCCCTGAACCTTGCCGGGTGCTCGGAGGCGAGCGAGCCCAAGGGACAGCGGCGCGCGACCCGCTTCGAGACGCTGTTCGGCGCGGCGCCACTTGGCGTAGCCTGGTCGGCTGGTGAAGAACATCCTCGAGCTCCTGCAGCACCTCGGCCGCGACGACGTGAGCGAGGTCGCCCTCATGACGGGGCGCTTGCCGTGCGCCCGGGTGGCGGGTCGCCTCGAGCCCATCGACACGGTGGCGCCCGACGACCCTGCCATGGTGCTCATGCTGAGCGCCGTGGGCGGCGGGCGGCACCTGGGCGCGCTCGATGCGCAACCCACCCAGTGGAGCGTGAAGCTCGCCGCTCTCGGGTCGGTGGTGGCGGTAGCCTCGCTCCGCGACGGCGCGATCTACGCCCGCTTTGCCGTGTCGCGCCCGGCTGCCACCGCGAAGCGGCCCGCGAGCCTGCGGCCGCGCCGCCCGAGCGTACCACCGAGCGAGCCGGCCGAGCCCGAGGCCCAGCCGGCGCACGCGCGACCCCGGAAGGCGAGTCACCACGCGCTGCACGCGCCCGAGCGACCCGGGGGCACGCGCGACCACGCGCTGCACGCCCACCCGCGGTCCCGGAAGGCCAGCGACCACGCCCTGCACGCATCCGCGCGCACCGCGCCGGCGAGCGTGCCGCCCGGGCGGCGGCCGTCCGAGCACCCGCCGGGGCCCGCCACGCGCCCGCTCGCGAAGCGCGCGAGCCAGCCACCGGAGTCCGGGCGCGTGCACCGCCACGGCCAGGAGCACCCGGGCCATCGGAGCCCCGCGCACGGCGGCGAAGGCGCCTTCGAGCTCGACGTGGGGCCCGCGGCGCTCGAGCGCGCCGTCGCGCAAGCCCACGCCGCGAGCGCGCCGACCCGCGTCCGGGCCGCGGGCGGCGTGCCCGCCGCCGCGCCGGTGCCGAGCCGAGCCGCAGCGAGCCTCGACGCGGAGCTCGAACGCATCCTCACCCAGGCCTGCCGCGCGCGCGCGAGCGACGTGCACGTGGTGGCCGGTCGGCCGTTGCTCCTGCGCGTCGGAGGCGAGCTCGGCCACACGGGCACGGCGCTCGAGCCGAGCGCCGTCGCGCAGCTGGTCGAGCGCGTCGTGCCCGAGCGCATGCGGGCCGAGCTCGAGCGCGACGGTTCGTGCGACTTCGCGCTCGCGCATCCGGGGCTCGGGCGCTTTCGCGCCAACGCCGCGCGCCACCAGGGCGGCTACAAGCTGTGCCTGCGCATCGTGCCCCCCGAGGTGCCGACCCTCGCGTCGCTCGGGCTGCCGGCGGCGATCGCCGACGCCACGCGCCACCACCAGGGGCTCATCCTGGTCACCGGGCCGACCGGTCACGGCAAGACGAGCACGCTCGCCGCCATCGTCGACATCATCAACCGCGACTCGAGCCACCACGTCATCACGGTCGAGGACCCCATCGAGTACCTCCACCCGCGCAAGCGGGCCCTCATGAGCCAGCGCGAAGTGGGCACGCACACCCGCTCCTTCGCGAGCGCCCTCAAGGCCTCGCTGCGCGAGGATCCGGACGTCATCGTCGTGGGCGAGCTGCGCGACACCGAGACCGTTCGCATGGCGCTCTCCGCCAGCGAGACCGGCCACCTGGTCCTCGGAACCATGAACACGCCGAGCGCCGCGAAGACCATCGACCGGTTGATCGACCTCTTCCCGCCCGCCGACGAGGGGCAGGTGCGCATGACGCTCGCCGGCGGGCTGCGCCTCATCGTGAGCCAGCGCCTCGTGCCGACGACGAAGGGCGGGCTCGCGGTGGCGGCGGAGCTCCTGCCCGGGTCGGTCCCGCTCTGGAACCTCATCCGCGACGCCCGGACGTTCCAGATCCCGAGCCTGCAGCAGCGCGGCAAGGCGCTCGGCATCGTGCGCCTCGACGACTCGCTCGCCGAGCTCGTCCGCGCGGGCACCTGCACGCTCGCCGCCGCCAAGGCCTTCGCGGAGGCCGCCGACTTCGCCGCCTGACGGGCCCGGTCGCCCGGCTCCGCTCCCCGGCTTCTCTCTCGATCGACCCATGACCCGCACGATGCATCGGCTGTTCGACGAGCTGCTCGGCCGCAAGGGCAGCGATCTCCACCTCGCCGTCGGCTATCCGCCGCTCGTGCGCACCCACGGCGATCTGGTTCCCCTCGACCACCCGCCCCTCGGCGTCGCCGAGCTCGAGGGGCTCCTGCTGTCGATCGTGAGCCCGGAGCAGCGCCAGCACATCGAGCAGCAGCTCGACCTCGACTTTGCCTACGCCTACGCCGACAAGGCCCGCTTTCGCGCCAACTACTTCTACCGGCAGAGCGGCATCGGTGCCGTGTTCCGCACCATCCCGACCAAGGTCCTGTCCCTCGAGCAGCTCGCGTGCCCGCCCGTGGTGCGCGCGCTCGCGGAGCGCCGCTCGGGCCTGGTGCTGGTCACCGGGCCCACGGGCTCGGGGAAATCGACCACGCTGGCGGCCATGATCCGCCACATCAACGACACCCGCGCCTGCCACATCCTCACCATCGAGGATCCGGTGGAGTTCGTGCACGAGCCGCGCAAGGCGCAAGTGACCCACCGCGAGGTCGGGCCGCACGCCTCGAGCTTCGCGGCCGCGATCCGCAGCGCCGGCCGCGAGAACCCCGACGTCATCCTCATCGGCGAGCTCCGGGGCAACGAGACCATGAAGCTCGCGCTGCAGCTCGCGAGCTTCGGGATCCTGGTGTTCGCGACGGTTCACACCAACAGCGCGCCCGCCACCATCGATCGCATCATCAATGCGTTCCCGGCGGACGAGCAGCCGCAGGTGCGCGGCATGCTGGCCGAGAGCCTCGCCGGCATCGTCGCCCAGCAGCTGCTCAAGACCGCCGACGGGCGGGGGCGCTGTGCGGCTCACGAGGTGCTGGTGGGCACCGGCGCCGTCCGCTCGCTCATTCGCGAGGCGAAGATCTTCCAGATCGCGAGCGCCATGCAGACCGGGCAGGGCGTCGGCATGCAGACGATGGACATGGCCCTCATGCAGCTCTTCGCGGCCGGTCGCGTCAGCGCCGAGGTGGCCATCGAGAAGGCGAGCGACAAGGAGGCCTTCGAGCGCGCCGCGAAGAACCGTCCCCGCCCGACGTGACGGCGCACGTCGAAGCGCCCGCCACGCCTCGCGCTCGAGAACCGGAGAGTCCACCACGGACCTCGGCGCGGGCGCCGAGCCGCCCGGTTTGCCAAGGCAGTCACTCGATCCGCCCGGAAGCGAGCGAGCGGAACCACGGAGTCACGGAAGCACGGAGCGTGACACGGAGGGGCCCCTGAACTTCGCCGGCTCCGTGCAGCTCTCCGTGTCTCCGTGTCTCAGTG
>JACRDA010000311.1 GCA_016212965.1 Myxococcales bacterium | reverse complement strand
TGCGACGGCGAGCGCGCCCGCGCCCGCCCCGTCCGGCACGGGGCTCGCCGCCTCGCACGCCGTGCCCGATCCGAGCCAGGCGCCCGCCCCCTTCGGCACGCCAGGCCGAGCCACGCCGGTCGGCACCGCCCCGGTGCCCGCCCCGGCCGAGACGAAGCAGCTCCCCTGACGCCCCTGGGAGTGCGTCTCGTTTGACCGCCACGCCGCGGCGGGCACAATGGGGGGATGCGAAGGCTCGTGGTGCTGGGGCTCGCGGCGCTGCTCGGCGCCTGCAAGGGCAGCGAGATCGCCGACGCCGACACGCGCGTGACGGTGGACGTCGGCACGGCTCCGACGGTGGGTCCGGTCGACGCGGCGGTCGTGTTCGTCGAGTTTGCCGACTTCGAGTGCCCGTACTGCGGCGTCGAGGAGCCCGTCGTGCAGAAGCTCATGGCCGACTACGCGGACCGCGTGCTCTTCGTCTACAAGCACTTCCCGCTGTCGTTCCACCCGCACGCGCACCTCGCGGCGGAGGCGTCGCTCGCCGCGCGGGCGCAGGGCCAGTTCTGGGCCTACCACGATGTGCTCTACGCGAACCAGGACGCCCTCGCTCGCACGGCCCTCGACGGCTACGCCCAGAGCCTCGGGCTCGACATGACCGCGTTCGCGGCCGCGCTCGACCAGCACACCGAGGCGCCCGCCGTCGACGCCGACAAGGCGCAGGGCGAGGCGCTCGGCGTGCCGGGCACCCCGACCTTCTTCATCAACGGCCGCATGGGCGTCGGCGCGCTCGACTACGACGTGCTGGCGGAGGTCATCGACGAGGAGCTGCCCTGAGGTCCTCTGGCTGGGCGTCGCGCGTGCGCCATGCTACCCGGCCCGCATGACCTCGGCTCGCGATGCGCTCGTCGTCATCCTCGACTTCGGCTCGCAGACCACGCAGCTCATCGCGCGCCGCGTGCGCGAGGCGGGCGTCTACTGCGAGATCCACCCCTTCCGCACGCCGCTCGAGCGGCTGCGGGCCCTCGCGCCGCGCGCGCTCATCCTCTCGGGCGGCCCGAGCAGCGTCTACGACGAGGGCGCGCCGCGCATCTCGCCCGAGGTCTTCGAGCTCGGCATTCCGGTGCTCGGCATCTGCTACGGCGCCCAGCTCACGGCGCACCTGCTCGGCGGGCGCGTCGAGCGCGCCCCGGAGCGCGAGTACGGCGCGGCCAAGGTGCGGGTCGAGCGCGCCGTCGGCGTCTTCGGACGCTTCGACCCCGGCAGCGAGCTCGACGTGTGGATGAGCCACGGCGATCGCATCGAGGCCCTGCCGCCGGGCTTCGGCACCATCGGCCACAACCCGAGCACGCCGGCGTGTGCGCTCGCCGACGACGTGCGGCGCATCTACGGCGTGCAGTTCCACCCCGAGGTGACCCACACGCCGCTCGGCCCGACGCTGCTCCATGCCTTCCTGTTCGACGTGGCGGGCATCGCGGGGTCCTGGTCGCCGGCCTCCTTCGTCGAGGAGGCCGTCGCCAAGGTGCGCGCCACGGTGCCCGCCGGCGAGCGGGCCGTGTGCGGCCTGTCGGGCGGCGTCGACTCCTCGGTCGCCGCCGTCATCTGCCAGCGCGCGCTCGGCGACCGACTGCGCTGCATCTTCGTCGACAACGGGCTGCTCCGCGCCGGCGAGGCGCAGAGCGTCGTGCAGATGTTCCGCGACCACTTCCACCTCGACGTGGTCGCCGTCGACGCCTCCCAGGCCTTCCTCGGCGCGCTCCGCGGCGTCACCGACCCGGAAGAGAAGCGCAAGATCATCGGCCGCATCTTCATCGAGGTCTTCGATCGCGAGGCCCACCGCTTCGGCGACGGCGTGCGCTGGCTCGTCCAGGGCACGCTCTACCCGGACGTCATCGAGAGCGTGCCGATCCACGGCTCGAGCGCCGTCATCAAGAGCCACCACAACGTCGGCGGCCTGCCCGAGCACATGAAGCTCGGGCTCGTGGAGCCCCTGCGCGAGCTCTTCAAGGACGAGGTGCGCGCCGCCGGCGTCGCGCTCGGCCTGCCCGAGGTCGCGCTGCGGCGCCACCCCTACCCCGGCCCCCGCCACGCCGGGCGCTGCCTCGGCGAGCTCACGCCCGAGCGGCTCGAGATCCTGCGCGCCGCCGACCGCATCTTCATCGACGAGCTCCACGCGGCGGACCAGTACGACGCGGTGTGGCAGGCCTTCGCGGTGCTGCTGCCCGTGCGCAGCGTGGGCGTCATGGGCGACGGCCGCAGCTACGACGAGGTGGTCGCCATCCGGGCCGTGCGCTCCCTTGACGGCATGACCGCCGACTGGGCACGGCTACCCCACGAGCTGCTCGCCCGCGTCTCGACGCGGATCATCAACGAGGTGCGTGGCGTCAACCGCGTCGTCTACGACATCTCGTCGAAGCCCCCCGCCACGATCGAGTGGGAATGAGCCCCGTGCCTCCCAGCTCGCGCCCCACGCGGCTCGTCGCGCTCGCGACCCTCCTCGGCGCCGTCGGCCTCGGCTGCCCGACCCAGCAGCGCGTGCCCCTCGCGCTGCACGGCTCCGTCGACGACGCCCTCGTCACCATCGACGATCGCTACGTGGGCAAGCTCGGCGAGGTAGAGCGCCGCGGCGTCGGTCTCTTGCCGGGCCGGCACCGGATCACCGTCGAGCAGGTCGGCTTCTTCCCCTTCGACGTGCTCGTCGAGGCGGACGAGGCCCCGCTCGACGTCGAGGTCGAACTCGAGCGCGTGCCGGACTGAGCCTCGCGCGGTCTGCGTCAGCGGCGCGGGCTACTGGCAGGTGCCGGTGCTGCTGACGAAGGCGCCGCAGTTCGCGGTCGTAGCGCACGCGGTGGTGCACACCGCGTTGCACGTCGTGCACACCGGGTCGGGCGGGCAGGTCGGGTTGGCGGCGATCGGGCCGCAGGTCGCGCAGGTGCACTGGCAGGCGCACTGCACCGGCGGATTGACGACGTGGTTGTCGAGGTCGGAGGCGGCCGAGATGCAGTCCGCGAGCGCCTGACGTTCCGAGACGCACACGTCGTTGCGCAGGCGCCAGTCGTTCTGGTCGCAATCGCCCTGACGCAGGGCGCAGTCGTCGTAGTCCTCGCGCTCCGGCGAGCAGTCGTAGGCGTCCGCGACGTCGATTTCGGCTTCGATCTCGAGCTCGCACAGCTCGTGCGCGCGATCGCTGCAGCCCTCGCAGTTGCACTTCTTCTCGCACCAGTCCTTCGCGACGCTGCCGCAGGCGGCGGTCCCCACGAGCCAGGCGGTGGTGGCGGTGCAGAGCGCCACGAAGCGGAGCCGGAAGCCTTTCGTCGTGTTCATGTCCGCTTCCTCAATACAGGTCGAGCCCGTCGCTCAGGCAGGCGTGGTAGTGCTCCTCTTCCCGGTCACACCTGTTGCCGGTCGAGTAGTGGTTGCCCACCTCGCACCTGCTCTCGGCCTCGCGGCAGGCGATGTAGTCGTCGAACCACTCGGAGCAGCCGTAGATGTCGGCGCGGTCCTCGTCCGTCTCGATCTCGACCAGGCAGGCGTCGACGTCCGCGTCGTTGCCTCCCTCGCAGTCCATCCGCGCCTCGCAGAAGGCGCCGTAGGTCTTGCAGCCGATGGGCAAGAGGAGCCCGAGGGCGAGGAGCACGCCTCCGATGATGGTCGTCTTGTTCGCCATGGTCGCCCGCCTCGGGTGCGTCAGTTGCAGGGGAAGTGGTCTCGGATCACCGAGTCGTCGACGTCCGCGGCCGCGTGGATGCAGTCGCAGAGATCGTCGAGCTCGCGCGCGCAGTCGCCGGGGTGCCAGCGCGAGTCGATGCAATCACCCGCGTGCAGGCGGCAGTCGTCGTAGGTCTCGCGCCGGTCGTCGCAGTCGTACGCGGACGCGATGTCCTCCGCGAGGCCGGCCTCGATCACGCACTCGTCCTCCTTGCGGTCGTTGCAGAGCTCGCACTTGCAGACCTCGTCGCACAGGAGCTCCGCACCGGACTTGCCGCAGCTCGTCGCGGAAGCGCCGACGAGCCCGAGCCCCGCCGCCAACAACACTAGCCGGATCCGCATCATCGCCTCGCCGTCTGGTACGTCTGGGTGACCGGGTGCCCGCCCATCAGTCCTGCATGCACTGGTGGTAGCGCTCTTCTTCGTCGTCGCAGCGACAGTTGTTCCCACCCTGGACGTCGCAGGTGACGTAGAGGGGCACGCCGCCGGCCGACTCGCAGCGCGATTGCGACTCCCAGCACGCCTGCCGCTCCTCGAACAGGTCGTCGCACCCGTAGAGTGAGGCTCGGTCCTCCTCGGTGACGAGCCAGGTGTCACAGGCGGTGCGGTCGTCGTCGTTGCCGTTGAGGCAATCGACCCACGCGTCGCAGTACTTGCCGTAGCCGCCGCAAGCCGCCGGGGCCGCGAGCCCCAGCCCGACGAGCGCCGCCACCAAGGTCTTCCGCACGGAGGTACGCATCGCTGAGGCCCATCTGAGCACGGCGACTGCCGCGGTGTAAAGGTTCAGTCCGGCTCGCTCTCGAGCGAGCGTGTACCGGGCGAACACGAGCCGTCACGCCCCCGGACTCGGCTCGGCGATCCCACGTCGGAGCACACGGCCACCGAGAGGGCGGAGGCCCGCGCCCCCTGCCCCGGTCCGGCGAGTTGTCCGGCAAGTCGCCCGGCGCGCAACGCGTCGGCGTGAGCCCGTCGGGTCGAGGCTAGCCCGAGAAGCAGCGATTAGCCGTTAGCCGTTAGCCATTAGCCCAGAGAACTCGCAGTGTTGCCGGTTCTCCAGGTGCGCCCCGATGGCACGTTTCAGGTGAAACGGTGACGCCCCGTGACGGCACGTATCATCTCGATATT
>JACRDA010000310.1 GCA_016212965.1 Myxococcales bacterium | reverse complement strand
GCCGCGGCCGTCGAGGTCGAGGGTCCGCGCCCGAGCGGCGCGCCGAGCGAGCCGGCGGCCCCGAGTGCCGCGGCGAGCGCGGCGCCGAGCGCCGGCGCCGCAGCCAGTGTGCGCGCGACGGCGAGCGCGACGGGTAGGCCATGAACATCACCGAGACCTGCATCCGAAAGCCGGTCCTCGCCTGGATGCTGATGGCGGGCGCCATCGTATTCGGCATCATCGCCATGCGGCGCATCGGCGTGAGCCAGCTGCCCGACGTCGACTTCCCCAACATCACCGTGAGCGTGACGCGCGAGGGCGCCGCGCCCGAGATGATGGAGCACGACGTCGTCGAGATCTTGGAGGAGGCTCTCGTCCAGGTCGAGGGCGTGAAGTCCCTCACCTCGACGTCGCGCCAGGGCTCCGCCAACATCACGGTCGAGCTCGATCTGGCCCGCAACGTCGACGTCGCGCTGCAGGACGTCCAGACCCGGGTGTCGCAGGCGGGGCGGCGCCTGCCCCGCGACATCGACCCGCCCATCATCTCGAAGAGCAACCCCGAGGACCAGCCCATCATGTGGGTCGGCGTGTCGGGCCCCTACTCGCGCCAGGTGGTGAGCGACTACGCGCGCTACCGCATCAAGGAGCGCCTGCAGACGGTGCCCGGCGTCGGCGAGATCATCCTGGGCGGCTACCTCGAGCGCAACATCCGCATCTGGGTCAACGGCAGCGCGCTCGACGAGCGCAGCCTGACGGTGGGCGACGTGGTGGGCGCGCTCCAGCGCCAGCACGTCGAGCTGCCCGCGGGCCTCATCCAGGCGACGGGACGCGAGATCAACGTGCGCGTGCTCGGCGAGGCCATCGACACGAGCGAGCTCGAGAACATCGTGGTGCGCTCGGACGCGCGTGCCCCGGTGCGCTTGAAGGACGTGGCGCTCGTCGAGGACGGCTTCGAGGACGAGCGGCGCATCGGGCGCCTGGCCGGCGCGCCGGCCCAGGGCATGGGCGTGAAGAAGCAGCGCGGCGCCAACGCCGTCGCCGTCGCGCAGGCGATAAGGGCGGAGCTCGAGGCCGTCCAGGCCTCGCTGCCCGAGGGCATGCGCGCGCAGGTGATGTTCGACACGTCGCGCTTCATCGAGGAGTCGGTGCACGAGATCGAGTTCGAGCTCATCCTCGCCGTCCTGCTCACCGCGCTCGTGTGCTGGATGTTCCTCGGGTCCCTGTCGAGCACGCTGAACGTCGTGCTGGCGATCCCGATGTCGCTGCTCGGCACCATCGCGATCATCTACTTCCTCGGCTACACGCTCAACACCTTCACCCTGCTGGCGCTCTCGCTGGCGGTCGGCATCGTGGTCGACGACGCCATCATGGTGCTCGAGAACATCGTGCGCCACGGCGAGATGGGCAAGGACCGCGTCACGGCGGCGCGCGAGGGCACGCGCGAGATCACCTTCGCGGCGATGTCCGCGACCCTGGCCGTGTGCGCCATCTTCCTGCCGGTCGCCTTCATGACGGGCGTCATCGGCAAGTTCTTCATGCAGTTCGGCGTGACTCTGTCCATCGCCGTCATGCTGAGCTACCTCGAGGCGGTCACGCTCGCCCCGGCGCGCTGCGCCCAGTTCCTCGACGTCGGCCGCCACGGCCGGAGCTTCCTCGGCCGCCAGGTGGATCGCGCCTTCGACGGTCTGCGCCGTGTCTACGCCTGGCTGCTGCGCGGCGCGCTCCGGAGCTGGTACGGGCCGGCCGTGGTGCTCGTCTCGGCGACGGCGCTGCTCGGGGGCACGGTCGTCGGCTGCATGGGCCTGCAGAAGGAGTTCTCGCCGGCGCAGGACCAGTCCTCGCTCATCGTGCGCCTCCAGACGGCCGTCGGCGCGAGCCTCGACGAGACGGACGGGCTCGTGCGCCAGGCCGAGGCGGTCGTGAACGGCCGCCCCGAGATCGCGCGCGCCTTCGTCGTGGTGGGCGGCTTCGGCGGCGCGGGGGTCAACACCGGCATGATGTTCATCACGCTCGTGCCCCCCAAGGAACGCAAGGTGACCCAGCAGGAGTTCGCCGGCGTGCTGCGCAAGGAGCTCAACGCCTTTCCCGGCCTCAAGGCCGTCGTGCAGGACCTCTCGCTCTCCGGCCTCACGGGCCAGCGCGGCTTCCCGGTCGAGTTCTCGGTCCGCGGCCACGAGTGGGAACAGATCGTGGCCGCCTCGGACGAGGTGCGCCGCAAGCTGAAGGAGAGCGGCGTCGTGGTCGACATCGACACCGACTACCAGCTCGGCCTGCCGGAGCTGCGCGTCACCCCGGACCGCGCCCGCGCCGCCGACATGGGCGTGTCGATCGACAGCATCGCCACGACGTTGAACGCGCTCGTGGGCGGCGCTCGCATCGGCAAGTACTCGACCGGCGGCCGCCGCATCGACGTCCGCGTGCGCCTGCTGGCCGATCAGCGCGACCGGCCCGAGAGCCTGGGCAAGCTGCGAGTGCGGAGCGACACCGGCGCGCTCCTGCCGATGGCGTCGCTCGTGAGCCAAGAGGAGCAGCCCTCGCTGCAGGCGATCACACGCCGCGACCGCGAGCGCGCCGTCACCGTGTTCGCCAACGTGGCACCCGGCCACTCGCAAGAGGAGGCGCTCGCGCTCGTCGAGTCGCTCGCCAAGGACATGCCCGAGGGCGCGCGCATCGTGCTCGGCGGCGCGAGCGTCGCGTTCCGCGAGTCGCTCGAGAGCTTCCTCTTCGCCTTCATCCTCGGCATCGCGGTCGCCTACATGATCCTCGCGGCCCAGTTCAACTCGCTCGTGCACCCGATGACGGTCCTCACCATCCTGCCGCTCGCGGCGGCGGGCGCCGTGGGGGCGCTGCTCATCGCCGGCCACACCCTCAACATGTACAGCATCATCGGGCTCTTGCTGCTCACGGGCATCGTGAAGAAGAACTCGATCATCCTCGTCGACTACGCCCTCGAGGTGCGGCGCGAGACGGGCTGCACGGCCCGCGAGGCCATGGCGAAGGCCGGGCCCGTGCGCCTGCGGCCCATCATCATGACGAGCGTCTCGACCATGATGGCCGCGCTGCCGGCGGCGCTCGCGCTCGGCGCCGGGTCCGAGACCCGCGGCCCCATGGCCGTCGCGGTGCTCGGCGGGCTCATCCTGTCGACCTTGCTGAGTCTGCTCGTGGTGCCGGCGTCCTACGTGTTCGCCGACTGGCTGCTCGGCCTCGCACGGCGCGGCTGGCAGGCGGTCCGGCGGGTCCTGTCGCTCGGGCGCCCGGCGCCGAGCCCGGGCGCCTAGGACTGGCAACGGGCGGCGCACTGCAAGGTTTCGACGCGCAGGCGCGTTTCTGGGACGCTGCTCCGGCGGCGCGTCCCTCGTGACGACCGCGGCGCGCCGGCGGTGGCCGAATCGGGCACGGGAGCGGGTGGATGCACGCAGGAAGATCGGCAGGTTCTCTCGGGACGGTCGCGCTCGTGCTCGCGGGCGCGGGCTGCGTGTCCGCGCGGACCTCGATCGGACCGACCACCGACTTCGGCGGCCACTACGGCTTCGAGGTCCTCGCGGGCCTCGGCTTCGGCGCGAAGACGACGGACCGGAGCACGGCGAACTTCTCGGTGAACGCCGGGGGCGGCCTCTACCCCGAGACGCAGGCCCAGCGCCTGCGCGGCGAGTCCGGACCGAAGGGCTGCTTCGTCGACGAGATCGGGGTCGACCACATCTGGATGCCCGAGACGCCCGCGCTCGTCTATCGCGTGGGGGCCCGCGCCGGCTTCCGGGCCGTGCTCGACGGCGGGGATGCTCCGGCGGGCACGGGCGCGCCGTCCGAAGAGGCGGGCTCGTCCCAGTCGTCCTCGGTAGGGTCCGTCGGCGGCGTCGTCGCCGTCCTGCCCGTGGTCTCGGAGAGTCACGACGGTGGCGACTTCTTCCGGGACACTTGGGTGGGGGTCGGGCCGGAGCTCGAGATCGACTACGTGGTGCGAGACGGCGTCGCGGGCGCCCACGGTCGGCTGTCGCTCGCCCTCGAGCTCGACGGCCTGTCGGAGTGGTGATCCGCCGCCCGGCCGCGGCGACGCCCCTCACTTCTGGCCACCGGCGACGTGGCGCTGCAGGCGCTCGAGCGCATGGCGCTCGCCGAGGACCATGAGGCGCATGCCTGCCACGAGCTTGAAATCGGGCGGTGGATTGTAGTGCTGCTTGCCGCCCGGCTCGGTGGCGGCCAGCACGAGCGCGTTGCTCACCTCGCGGATGCGCGAGGCCGCGAGCTTCACGCCGACGAGCGGGCTCGTCTCGGGCACCGTGATCTCCTCGATGTCGAGCCGGTGCTCTTCGTCGCGCACGATGAGGTCGAGGAAGCCCACGATGTTGGGGCGCATGAGCTCCTGCGCCATGCGCTTGCCGCCGATCTGGTCGGGGCTCACCACCACGTCGGCGCCCGCCTGCCGCAGCTTGCCGGCGGCGCGGTCCTCGATGCCGCGGCTCACGACGCGCAGCGTCGGGTTCAGCTGCCGCGCCGAGAGCGACACGAACAGGTTGTCCTGGTCGCTGTGGAGCGAGGTGACGATGCCGGCGGCGCGCTCCACACCTGCCTCGCGCAGGACGGCGTCCTCCGTCGCGTCCCCCACGACGCCGATGAAGCGCTCGCCGTGGCGGGCCGCGAGGCGGTCGAGCTCGGCCTGGTCCCGCTCCACGACCACGACGACGCGACCCGCCTCGACGATCTCGTCGATGACGTGACGCCCCGTGCGGCCCGCGCCGCACACCACGAAATGCCCCTCGAGGGCGTCGAGCCGCCTCTGCATCTTGCGCCTCCACAGGGCTTCCCGGAGGTCGCCCTCGATGATGAACGCGGTGAGCGCCGAGAAGAAGTACAGGCTCACCCCGACGCCGGCCACCACGACGCCCATGGTGAAGGCGCGTCCGTAAGGCACCTGGCGGACCGGCACGATCTCGCCGTAGCCCACGGTGGTGATGGTGGTGAGCACCATGTAGGCGCAGTCGAGCCAGCTCCACTCGCCGGCGCCCATGAGCCAGTAGCCGACGACACCAGCCCCGAACACGAACAAGAGGGCGAGGAAGGCATAGGCGAGGCGGTTGCGCACCGCCACGGTGTCGCGGCCCGCCGAGTAGTGCAAGCGGCTACCCTGCGCTCCGCCCGCCTGCACGCTCCGCACGGCCACTGCGCACGCTTAGTCAAGCGCCGAGCGCGCGGCAAACTCGGCGCCCGTGCGCCTCTCCGGCCGGGTGCCCGTCCGCCCCAGGAGACGCGTCGGCCGGGCTGTGGTGCAATCGGCGCCGCCATGCGTGCGCTCGCCCCCCTCGCCCTCGCGCTCGGCCTGTGCGCCGCGGCGTCCGGTCGCGCCGCCGCGAGCCCCCCCGTCGGCGTGGCGCTCGTGCCCGATGGCTGGGACTGGGGGACCGAGCTCACCGTCGGCTACGGCGACTTCGAGGCCGCGAGCGCGACCGGCGCGACCGGCAGCGCCGCCGTGCGCGAGCTCGGGCTCGGCGCGGGCTACTGCCTCGGAGACGTCGGCCCGGTGTCGCAGCTCTACCTGCGGCTCGAGGGCGGCTACGTGTCGGCCGCCGAAGAGACGCTCGAGGCGACGCCGATCGGCACCTACACCTTCCACGCCGCGGACCGCGCCGGCCTCGTGCGCGCCCACGCGAGCGCCCGGCTACTCGACCAGGCGGACCACCACTTCGGCGTGTGGCTCGCCGCGACGGCGCCCCTCGACCTCGACGTCGCCAAGCTGTCGCACGCGCGCCTGCACTACGCCGCCGGTGGCGTCGAGCTCGGCGTGGCGCTCGCGCCCGCCGTCGGCTGGCGCGCTGGGCTCGAGGTCGGCAGCGGCGCGTACCGCAAGGGCGCCCAGCAGAACCCCATGCTCGGTGCGCGAACGGCGCTCGAGCTCACGACGCCCGAGTGGCTCGTGCCGTGGCAGTCCGGGCTCGCGCTCGGCCTGCGCTTCGAGGCCGACCTCGTCGGCCACGTCGATCGGCAGTACGCCGCGGCCTGGGGCGACGAGCTCGCGCGGGTGCAGGGCCTCGGCGCCTGGCTCGAACTGCGCCCCTACTTCCGCCTGACCGACCATGCGGCCGTGGAGCTCGGCTACGCGCACCGCCTCGCGGGCCGGAACGCGAGCCACACGCGCGAGCTCTCGGTGGCGGTGCGCGGGGCGTACTTCTAGAGGAGCCTGTCGGGAAGAGACGGGCCGGTCGAGCCCGAGCCTGAGCCCGAGCCCGTGTTTCGTGTCCGTGTCCGTGTCCGCCGCGAGCGGCGGGGGCGCGGACCGCCGGATCCGTGCGCTCTCAGCCGCGCGCCGCGAAGAGCCGAGCGAGCGTCTGCCCGTCGCAGCGCACCGGCTCGCGCGGCACGGACTCGAGCGCGAAGGCGGCGCTCGCCTGCGCGGCCGTGACGCGCTCCGGAACGACCATGCCGCTCGCCCGCGCGGCCCACGCGACGACGGCGCGCGGGTCGACGCCGCGCGCGCGCAGCTCGGCGAGGCTGAGGTCGTCCGCGCGCTTCGCGAAGCGCCGCCCCGCGTCGTCGACGACGAGCGGCAGGTGGATCCAGCGCGGGTGCGGCAGGCCGAGCGCGCGCTGCAGGTGCCACTGGCGCGCCGTGCTCGGCAAGAGGTCGTCGCCGCGCAGGACCTCCGTCACACCCTGAAAGGCATCGTCCACCACGACCGCGAGCTGGTAGGCGGGCGTGTGATCGCGCTTGCTCACCACGAAGTCGCCGCTGTCGCGCGCCACGTCGTAGCGCGCGGGCGGCGCGAAGGCGTCGCGGATCTCGACCTCGCCGTCGGGCACGCGGAAGCGCAACCCCGCGGCGCGCCCGGCGCGGCGCTCGGCCGCCTCGAGCGACGGGAAGCGCTCGCGGCAGGTGCCGGGGTAGCGCGGCTCGACCTCACCCGCCTGCGGTGCGCTCAGGGCTCGGCGCACCTCGGCGCGGCTGCACACGCAAGGGTAGGTCGCGCCGCGTCGCACGAGCTCCGCCACCGCCGCCTGCAGGCGCGGCAGGCCGTGGGACTGCACGAGCGGCGCCGCGTCCCACTCGAGCCCGAGCCACGCGAGGTCGCGGAGCGCCGCGTCGATCATGCCGGGACGCACGCGCGGCGCGTCGAGATCCTCCATGCGCAGGAGCACGCGTCCGCCCGCGGCGCGGGCGCTCCAGAAGGCGCAGAGGAAGGTGCGCGCATGGCCGAGATGCAAGAGGCCCGTGGGACTCGGCGCCAGGCGCCCGACGACGGGGCTCGCGCGACGCACTGCGGCACCTCGGGCAGCCATGGGCCCGGCATTGTCCCGGAGGCCGCGGCTCTGCGGAAGCGCGACGTGCACCGCTTGCCGCGCCGCCGCCGGGACGTCATGGTGGCGCCGTGCCGGATCGACCGTCCCAGCCGCCCGCGCTCGCCACCCCCCCGTCGCCGGCACCGGAGGGCCAGCCCGAGCGGCGCGCGAGCTCCGACGCCCCCGCCGCACCGGACGCGCCCACCGTCCTCGTGGTCGACGACGAGCCGGCGAACGTGGCCTCGCTCGAGAAGATCTTCCAGCGCGAGGGCATGCGCGTGCTGCCGGCCCAGAGTGCCAAGGAGGCGCTCGAGCTCGTGCGCACGCACCGCGTGCAGGTGGTGCTCACCGACCTCATGATGCCGGGCGTGAGCGGCCACGAGCTGCTCCGGGCCGTCAAGCAGCTCGCGCCCGACATCGAGGTCGTGGTGATGACGGCCTACGGGACGGTCGAGACCGCGGTCCAGGCGATGCGCGAGGGCGCCTACGACTTCGTCGAGAAGCCGCTGAAGCGCATGACGATCGTGAAGGCAGTGCGCAAGGCCGCCGAGCGCCACAAGCTCCTCGCCGAGAACCGCTCGCTCCGGCTCGAGCTCAAGAACCTCACCCACCGCGAGATCGTCGGCTCGAGCCCGGCCCTGCGGCGCGTGCTCGAGATCGCGAACCAGGCCGCGCCGTCGAACGCCACCGTGCTCGTGCTCGGCGACAGCGGCACCGGCAAGGAGCTGCTCGCCCGCTACATCCACGAGCGCAGCGCGCGCGCCGCCGCGCCCTTCGTGGCCGTCAACTGCGCCGCGATCCCGGAGACGATCCTCGAGGCCGAGCTGTTCGGCCACGAGCGCGGCGCCTTCACCGGCGCCTTCGCCCGGCGCGAGGGCCGCTTCGCGAAGGCCCACGGGGGCACGCTGGTCCTCGACGAGATCGGCGAGCTCACGCCGAGCGTGCAGGTCAAGCTCCTGCGCGTGCTGCAGGAGGGCGAGTACGAGCCCCTCGGCGGCGATACCGTGCGCGCCGACGTGCGGGTGCTGGCGGCGACGAACAAGGATCTGCAGGCCGAGGTCGCCGCGGGGCGCTTCCGCGAGGACCTCTACTACCGCCTGAACGTCATCGCGATCACCGCCCCGCCCCTGCGCGCGCGCCGCGAGGACATCCCGCTGCTCGTCGACCACTTCCTCGGCATCTACTGCGCCAAGAACCGCCGTCCGCGCCTCACGGCGCCGCGCGAGGTGCTCGAGGTGCTCGCCGCCTACCGCTGGCCCGGCAACGTGCGCGAGCTCGAGAACGCCATCGAGCGCGCCGTCGTGCTGTGCCGCGCCGAGCGCCTCAGCGTCGACGATCTCCCCGAGGCGATCCGCGCGACCGAGAGCGCCGAGCCAGAGAGCCTCACCTTCGCCGTCGGCACGCCGCTCGAGGAGGTCGAGCGGCGCCTCATCCGCGAGACGCTGCGTCATGCGCGCGGCGACAAGAGCGTCGCGGCGCAGCTGCTCGGCATCTCGACCCGCACCGTGTACCGCAAGCTCGCGGAGATGGGCGAGGTCGAGTAGGCGATTTGTCAAAATGGCACGACCGAACCGAGGGCCCGGTCGGTCGCGCCAGGTTGGCCGAGGCGGGTCGGTGGCCGCCGGAAGAAGCCCCGGCATTTCGCGCTCCGCGAGCTGGCACGATTTTCGCTAGGCGTAGCGTCGGTCCCATGGGTTTCGACGCCAAGCTCAAGCGCTTCTACCCGCTCGTCCTGTGCGGGCTGATCGCCCTGGTCGCCCTCTTCCAGTCGCGCGGCATCGGGCAGCTCGTCGGCGCCACCATCGCCGAGGGCGGCGCTGCGGTGCGCGCGTCCGAGACGGGCAAGGTCGGCGCGTCGAAGACCCCGAAGCGACCGAGCGCGAAGGCCCTCTTGGCGCGCAACCCGTTCGACTCGGTGACCGGGCCCGTGGACGGCACGAGCCTCAGCATTCCCCCGACCCCGGACGAGGGCGAGCCCGGCCACACCGCGTCGGGCGACCCCACGGCCGATCCCGACTGCGACTACGGCCGCGTGATCATCATCACGGCCTCGGAGGATCCGGACTGGTCCTTCGCCGCGTTCGACAACTCCGGCTCGACCCTGCTGCGCCGCCGCGGCCAGGAGGTGCAGGGCGCGAAGGTCGAGTACATCGGCGCCGACACCGTGTGGATGAGCAAGGGCGGCACGCGCTGCAAGATCCGGCTGCGCGATCGCGGTCGCATGGCGCGCGCCGCGCCGGCGAAGCCGGGCGCCGCCGCCGCGCCGGGCAAGGCGCCGGCGAGCCGGGGCGCGCTGTCGCCCGAGATGGCCTCCAAGATCAAGAAGGTGAGCGAGACCGAGTACGCCATCGATCGTTCGCTCGTCGACGAGATCCTCGAGAACCAGGCCGAGCTCATGAAGCAGGCGCGCATCGTGCCCGAGAAGGAAGGCGACAAGGTCGTCGGCGTGCGCATGTTCGGTATCCGCTCGGGAAGCTTGCTCA
Source organism: Myxococcales bacterium (assembly GCA_016212965.1). GTDB lineage: Bacteria > Myxococcota_A > Polyangia > Polyangiales > Polyangiaceae > JACRDA01. The sequence continues at coordinate 2,994 of JACRDA010000310.1, read as the reverse complement.
ACACCCTCGGGTTCAAGAACGGCGACCGGCTCGACTCCATCAACGGCATGGAGATCACCGACCCGCAGAAGGCGCTCGAGGCCTACGGCCGGCTGCGCGCCGCCGACCGGCTGAGCGTGGCGCTCAACCGCAAGGGCGCGCCGGTGTCGATCGAGTTCAACATCCAGTGACGCGCGCCACCGCGCGCCGCGAGATCCATCATGGTGCTGCAGGACCAAGCCGCCCCCGCCCGCCCGGCAAGCCTGAAGCGGACGCTCATCTACGTCGTCGCCTTTGCGCTCGGCGCGCTCGCGCTCGCGAGCGGACTCGGCTTCGCGCTCGTGGGTGCCGCCCACGGCCTGTTGTCTCCGACCAAGGCGGCGAGCTCCGCCAAGGCCACGGCGCCCGACGCAGACGGGGTGGACGACGAGGCGCCGCCGACCCGGCCCTCCACGCGCCGCCCACCCACGGCATTGGGCTCCAAAGCCACGAGCCGTGGTGCTAAAGAGGCCCCCGCCGCGAAGGATGTGAGCAGAAGCGATGAGGAGTGACTCGATGCGCCCCGGACGCCACCGTCACGCTGCGGGGGTCGCGCTGTCGGTCGGCGTCATGACGCTCGCGGCGACCGCCCACGCGCAGCCCACGACGCCGGGCGAGCCGCCGCCGATGCGCACCCCGCCGGCGGGCAGCGGCAGTGCCAAGGCTGGCGAGCCGCCCCCCAAGGCCCCGCCGACCGGGCCGGCCGCGCCGCCGCCCAAGGCCGGCGAGCCGTCGGAGCCGGGCAAGGACCCGAACGAGCCCTTCAAGAAGGGCGAGCCGGACATCGACTACAAGCCGCTGCCCGAGAGCTCGAACGTCACGTTCAACTTCGAGGAGACGGAGCTGTCGGAGCTGGTCGACACCATCGCGCAGGCGACCGGGCGCCGCTTCATCTACGGCGCCAAGGTGCGGCCCATCAAGGCGACCGTGCAGGCGCCGGGCAAAGTCACCGTGGGCGAGGCCTACCAGGCCTTCCTGTCGATCCTCGAGACGAACGGCCTCACGGTCATCCCGCACGGGCGCTTCCTCAAGATCGTCGAGACCACCGGCATCGCGCAGCAGACGACGCCGATCTACGGCACGGCCGATCCCGTCCCCGACGCCGACCGCTTCGTGACGCGCCTCTACCGCCTCGGCCACGTCGACGCCACCGAGGTCTCGAACGTGCTGTCGCGCTTCAAGAGCGCCGCAGCCGACATCACGGTCTACAGCCCGACCAACCTGCTCATCATCACCGACACCGGGTCCAACATCCGGCGCATGCTGCGCATCGTCGAGGAGGTCGACTCGGGCGGAGCCGGAGACCAGATCTGGATGCAGCCCGTCCACTACCGGCCGGCGAGCGAGGTCGCCGCCGAGCTCAACGAGATGCTCGCACTCGACAGCGGCAAGGCCGGGCGGTCGCGCATCATCCCCGACGACCACAACAACTCGCTCGTGCTCATCGCGACCGAGAGCGACTACCAGCGCCTGCGCGATCTGCTCGACCGGGTGGACATCCCCACCTCCGGCGCGGGGAGCGGCATCCACGTGCTGCCCCTGCAGCACGCCAAGTGCGACGACCTCTCGCAGACACTGAACGGCGTGCTCGGGGGCACCGGCGCACCCGCTGCCAAGCCCGCGGCGGCTGGCGCCAAGCGCCCCGCCGCCGGCGGCGCGACGGCGGCGGGTGGCAACGACCTCATCTTCGAGGGCGACGTGCGGGTCACTTGCGACACGGCGACCAACTCGCTGCTCACGACCTCCTCGCTGCGCGACTACGCCCAGCTTCGCAACGTCATCGACCGTCTCGACCAGGCGCGCCGCCAGGTGTTCATCGAGGCGGTGATCATGGACGTCAACGTCGACCACTCGAACCAGTGGGGCGTAGGGTACCACGGCGGCAGCACGGCGGCGCTCGGCGGCAGCGGCGACACGCTCTTCTACGGCGGCGTCAACGCCACGAAATCGATCCTGCTCCCCTCGGCCGGCGACCTCGAGGCGCTGTTCTTCGGCGTGCGCGGCCCCGACCTCGCGGGCACGAGCAACCTCTTCCCCGGCATCTCCATCCCGGCGATCGGCGTGACCCTGAACGCCCTGGCGCGCAGCGGCGACTCCAACGTGCTCGCGACGCCGCACATCCTCGCGACCGACAACATCCCGGCCGAGATCTCCATTGGCCAGAACATCCCGCTGCAGACCAACGTGGGCGGCGGGCTCGGCAACCTGGCAGGCCTCGCCAGCCAGGCGGGCGCAGCCGGCGCGGGGGGACTCGCGGGCCTCAGCAGCCTCGGCATGCTCGGCGGGATGGGCTTTCAGGCCCAGCGCCAGGACGTCGGCATCAAGCTCAAGGTGACGCCGCACATCAACGACAGCGATCAGGTGCACTTCGAGCTCGAGGAGGAGTTCTCGGACGCGGGCGCGCCGCTCGACGGCAACCTCGGCGCCATCCCCATCAACAAGCGCACCGCCTCGACGCAGCTCATCGTGCGCGACCAGCAGACCGTGGTCATCGGCGGCCTGGTGCGCGATTCGGTGGTCAACGCCGAGAGCAAGGTGCCGATCCTCGGCGACATCCCGATCCTGGGCCTGCTGTTCAAGTCGACCAAGAAGACGACGCAGAAGACCAACCTCCTCTTGGTCCTGACGCCCTACATCATCCGCGACCAGAACGACCTGAAGGCCATCTTCGAGCGCAAGATGCAGGAGCGGCAGGAGTTCCTCGACCGCTACTTCGTGTTCGACGATCAGGTCGAGTGGCAGCCGGCGGCGGACTACTCGCGCACCAACGGCCTGCTCGAGCACATTCGCCAGACGCAGCTGCGCGACGAGGCACGCGCCGATCTCGCGCGCGAGCTCTCGCCCAAGGAGAAGAAGGGCCACGAAGTGGTCAAGCCCATCGCCCTGCCGAGCATGGTCGGCAGCGGCAGCGCCGCCGGCACGACGCCGGGCGCCGCCGCGCCCAAGCCGGCCGCACCGGCCGCCGGGGCGGCGACG
>JACRDA010000327.1 GCA_016212965.1 Myxococcales bacterium | reverse complement strand
TCGCCGACCCGCTCGCCGGGCTCGACGGCGCGGCCACGCGCTACCTGCTCGACGCCCTGCGCACGGCCGGGGAGGGGCGCCGCACGATCGTGTGGCTCTCTCGCCCCGAGCTCGGTGGGCCGGAGGGTACGCTGCTGCGCGAGGCGAGCGACCTCGTCGTGTTCGGCGAGGGACGCCTCGTCGCCGCGGGCCCGCCCGACGAGGTCCTCGCGGGCGCGCACCTCTACGAGCTCACGGTGCGAGCCGGCGCCCAGGCCCTGTGCGACGCGCTCGTGGCCCGCGGCGGGGTCGTGCGCGGCGGACCCGAGCACTTCTGCCTCGGCCTGCCGGACGGCCTCGGCCCGAGCGACGTCTTGCGGGAGGCGCTGCGCGTCGAGGCTGCCGTCGTGCGCTGCGCGCCGCTGCTCGGCTGAGCGGCGGGCCCGGTCAGCGCGCGGGGCGGCGGCGGCGGCGCCAGGTGAGGCCGAGGCCGAGGAGGCCGGCGGTCGCCGCGACGGCGAGGCCGCCCACGGGCGCGCCCCCGGACAGGTTGCAGCTGAAGGTGCCGTGGGCCTCGCCGGAGGCCTCGAAGCTCACCTCGAAGTTCGAGATGAGGTAGTCGATGCACGCCGGCAGGTCCGAGGCGGCGATGTACTGACCGTCGCAGAAGAGTGCGCCGGTCGGCGCCGCGCAGTCGATCTGGCAACCGCCCTCGAGGCTCGCCGTGCAGTCGATCTCGCAGCCGAGGTTCGCGTCGACCTCGCACGAGGCGTTGCAGGCGGCGTCGCACTGGGCCTGGCAGCTGGCGCTCGGGGGCACGACCTCGCACGAGGCGCTGCACTCGCTGTTGCAGCTCGCCTGCGCGTAGGCCTCGCACGACGAATCGCCGCCGCACTGGGCGTGCGCGTCGGCCTGACACGAGGCCTCGCAGCTCGCCCGGCAGTCGAAGCTGCCCGGGTCGGCCTGGCACGAGGCCTGGCAGCTGCCGCTGCACGAGGCGCTGCAGCTCGCGTCGATCGACGCCTGGCACTGCCCGGAGCACTCGGCGACGAAGGACAGCGGCTCGCACTGCGCGACGCAGCCGCCGTCGAACTCGAAGTGACACTCGCCGACGGCGAGCAGCTCGATGTTGCCGCAGGCCTCCGCCCCCGTCGCGGCGGAGGCCTGGGCGGGCACGAGCGCGAACGCGAAGAGACCGAGCGAAGCAAGCGAAGGAACGATGGCGCGACGGGACATGGGGACCTCCAGGCGAGGGGCGAAGGGTTGTGCTCGTCTCCAAAGCACGCTCCGTGCCGCGGCTCCGGGAAGGCATCGGCGTCGGTGTGGGTTCCGGTGGCGCGGCGCCAGGCGAAGTGATTTCGCGCCTCGCCGCGCCGACGTGGAGCGCCGTGCCGAGCGCTCGGGGCGCCCCGTCGCGCGACAGGCCTGTCGCGAGTGCGGCATGTGCTCCGCAGGCGGGCGTCGCCGTCGCCGCCCTCGTCGACGTCACCGCCACCCAGCGGCTTGCGGTGCGGGTTGCGATTGCCTATGTGCAAAGGCGACGTGGAGCCGGGACACACGCCGCACGCGACCGCCGCCGCCGCACGCACGAGGGCGCTCTTCCCCGTCGTGGGCGTCGGCGCGTCCGCGGGCGGGCTCGCCGCGACGTCGAAGCTCTTGCGGAACCTCGGCTCCGCGCCGGGCGTGGCGGTCGTGATCGTCCACCACCTGGATCCGACCCGGGACAGCAGCCTGGTCGAAATCCTCGCGCGGGCGACGCCGTTGCCCGTACACGCGGCCAGCGACGGCGCGCGCGTCGAGCCGAACCACGTCTACGTGGTGCCACCCAGCGCCGACCTCGTCATCGTCGACGGGATCCTGGGGGTGACTCCGCGGACCGACACGGGAGGTCTCCACCTGCCGGTGGATCGCTTCCTCGAGTCCCTGGCCAGGGACCGATCCGTGTACGCCGTCGGCGTACTGCTCACGGGCACCGGTTCGGACGGCACCGCGGGCATCAAGGCCGTGAAGACGGAGGGGGGCCTCACCTTCGCCCAGGACGCGAGCGCCGAGTACCGCAGCATGCCGGACAGCGCGATTGCGACCGGGTGCGTGGACTTCGTCCTGCCGCCCGAGGAGATCGCCCGCGAGCTGCTTCGCATCGGCGAGCATGCGCCGCCGCTCGCCGCCGCCGTCGACAGCCCGCGCCACGAAGCGGACCTGCAGCGCATCTTGTCGGAGGTGCGGAAGAGCACCGGCGTCGACTTCGCGAGCTACAAGCAGACGACCGTCCGGCGGCGTGTGCAACGGCGGCTCCTCGTCCACGGGCTCGAGGGCTTGGCCGAGTACGCCGAGCTTCTGGGGCACAATCCCGGGGAAGCCGCCGCGCTGTGCGAGGAGATCCTCATCCACGTGACGAGCTTCTTCCGCGACCCGGAGGCCTTCGACGGGCTGAAGGCGTCGGTGTTCCCGAAGCTCGTCGAGAACCGGCCGCGCGATGCCCCCATCCGGGTCTGGGTGCCCGGCTGCTCGACGGGCGAAGAGGTGTACTCCATCGCCATGAGCCTGCTCGAGTTCCTGGCGGAGGCCAACGCCACGGACATACCCGTGAAGCTCTTCGGAACGGACGTGAGCGTCAGCGCCATCGACCAGGCCCGGGCTGGCAGGTATGCGGCGAGCATCGAGCACGACGTCACCGACGTGCGCCGGGAGCGCTTCTTCGTGAGGTCGGACGGGGCCTACCAGATCCAAAAGAACGTCCGCGATCTGTGCGTCTTCGCCAAGCACGACGCCACCCGTGATCCCCCGTTCTCGGGCATGGATCTCGTGAGCTGCCGCAACCTCATCATCTACCTCGGGCCGGCCCTGCAAGATCGCATCCTGCCGACGCTGCACTACGCCCTGAAGGAGCCGGGGTTCCTGATCCTCGGCAGCTCCGAGACCCCCCGGACGTTTCCGGGATTCGCGACGCTCGACGCCAAGAACAAGATCTACGTGCGCACGTCGGCGGCGCCACGGCTGCTGCTCGGCTTCGCGCGGGCCCGGCCGGCGGCGCCGACGGCGCCGGGCGCGATCGAAGCCATGGCCAAGGCGTCGGGGCCGCTCGACGTGCACCGCGAGGCCGACCGCATCGTCCTCGCGGAGTTTGCTCCGCCGGGGGTCGTCGTCACCGACGATCTGGCGATCGTCCAGTTCCGGGGCAAAACCGGTCCGTTCCTCGAGCCTACCCCCGGCGTGGCGAGCTTCGACCTGCTTCGCATGGTCAGAGAGGAGCTCCGGCTCCCGCTCAGGCAAGCCATCGACGAGGCCCGCACCAAGTGCGGCCCGGCGCGAACGGGCGGCCTTCTCATCGGACCGGGACCGACCTCGCGCCCGATCGCGCTCGAGGTCGTGCCGTTCGGCGTCGCGTCGACGACGCAACGCTTCTTCGTCGTCCTCTTCAAGGAGACCCAGCCGCCCCCGGGCACTGCGGCCGAGAGTCGCGGCCCGGAAGGGGGCACGCCGCCGCCGCTCGAGAGCCAGCTGCGCCACGAGCTCGCGTCCACGCGCGACTACCTCCAGTCGGTCATCGAACAGCTCGAGGCGAGCAACGAGGAGCTGAAGGCGGCGAACGAGGAGATCATCTCGAGCAACGAGGAGCTGCTGAGCACGAACGAAGAGCTCCAGATGGCGAAGGAGGAGCTCGAGGCCACGAACGAGGAGCTGCGCACCGTCAACGAGGAGATGACCGTGCGCAACGTCGAGGGCAGCCGGCTCAACGACGATCTATCGAACGTGCTGAGCAGCGTCGAGATCCCGATCGTGATGGTCAGCCGCGACGCGCGTCTGCGACGCTTCACGCCGGCGGCCGCGAAGGTGTTCCACCTCGGCGCCGCAGACGTCGGCCGTCCGGTCGGCGAGCTCGAGTCCGTCATTCGCGACCCGGATCTCGCAGGCATGTGCGCGTCCGTCCTCGAGCACCTCGGCGCGGTGAGCCGAACCGTGCAAGACCGCCAGGGACGCTGGCGCCAGCTCACCGTGCGGCCGTACATGACTGCCGACAACCGCATCGACGGAACGGTGGTGACCGCCTTCGACATCGACGAGGTGAAGAAGTCAGGGGAGCTGCTCGCGCAGGCCCGGGACTACGCGGAGAACATCGTGGACACGGTCCGCGAGTGCCTGGTCGTGCTGGACCGCGAGCTTCGCGTCCGCTCCGCGAACCGCGCCTTTTACCGCACCCTGGCCGTGGGCCCCGATGCCGTCGTGGGCCGACACCTCTACGAGCTCGGGGCAGGGGAGTGGAACATCCCCGTCCTGAGGCAGCGGTTGGAGGAGCTGAGGGAAGGCGAGGAGCTCGAGGACTTCTGCGTGGACAAGGACTTCGAGGGCGTCGGCCTCCGCTCCTTCGTCCTCAACGCTCGCCGCATCGAGCACACGTCCTTGCTGCTCCTGGCGCTCGAGGAGGTGACCGAGAGGAGGCGCGCCGAGGAGGCCGTCAAGCGGACGGAGATCGCGTTTCGCGAGATGCTGACCGAGGCCGCCGAAGCCATCCTGATGACGAACGCGTCGGGCCAGATCGTCTTCGCGAATCGCGCCGCGAGGAGGATCTTCGGCTTCTCGGCGGACGAGATGGTGGGCCTGCCCGTGGACGAGATCGTGCCCGAGCACTTGCGAGCGCGCCACGCCGAGCATCGCCGGGCCTACGCTGCGGACCCCTCCGCGCGGGTCATGGGCGCCGGGCTGGACGTGGTCGGGCGCCGGAAGGACGGCACGGTGTTCCCCATCGAGGTCGTGCTCGGCACCATGTCGAGCGAGGACGGGCCGCTCGCGGTGACCTTCATCAGCGACATCACGCTGCGACGGCAATCCGAGGAGCAGATTCGCGAGTACCAGAGCAAGCTGCAGCGCATGGCGTTCGACGCGGCCGTGGCCGAGGAGCGGGAGCGACGGCGCATCGCGTCGGACCTGCACGATCGCATCGGGCAGGCGCTTGCGGTCGCGCAAATCAAGCTGGCGTCGGCGCGCGACGCGGTGACCGGCCCTGCTCGCGCCGCGGTCGGCGAGGCCGTCGCGCTCGTGGCGCAGTCCCTGGTCGACACGCGGACGCTGACCTTCGATCTGTGTCCCCCCATGCTCTACGAGCTCGGGCTCGAGGAGGCGCTCTCCTGGCTCGCCGAGGACGTCGAGAGGCGCCATGGTATCCACGTCGAGCTCGACGACGACGGCGAGGACAAGCCGCTCGACGACGCGACGGCGGCGCTCGTCTTCCGCGCCGTGCGAGAGCTGCTCACGAACGTGCTCAAGCACGCGCAGGCTGGCGGCGCGACCGTGTCGCTGCGGCGCACGGGCGGCGAGGTCGAGGTCGAGGTCGCCGACGAGGGGGTGGGCTTCGATGCCGCGAAGGTGGCGCCACCGGGCAGCGACGGCGGCTACGGGCTGTTCAGCGTGCGCGAGCAGATCAGCCGCCTCGGCGGCGAGGTCGCCGTCACCTCCACGCCCCGGCAGGGCACCCGCGTGAGCCTGCGCGTACCCCTGAAGACCGGCGCTGCACCCGAGGGCGACGACACCGAGCCGTGAGGCGCCTCTAGCGGACCGCCCGGCGGCGGCGCCCCCGCGTTTGCGGGGTGGCCGGAGCCCCGTTGCGCTCGACCCTGGCCCACCAAGGACTACACTCGCCGCGTGTCCGCCCGTCGCCGCCCTCCGCAGGTCCGGCTCCTGGGTGTCGCGCTCCTGCTCACCGCCTGTCGAGCGAGCACCGAGGTCGCGTCCCCGCCGAGCAACACCGTGGCCCCGCCGACCGCCGCCGTGCCGAGCGGCTCCGCGCCTGCGACGACGAGCGCGCCCGCGGTTCCGGAGCCGCCCGCCATCGCGCCCTTGTCCCCGAACGCGCGGACGGAGGACGAGCGCAACACCGTCGCCGTGTTCCGCGACGCGGCGCCGTCCACCGTGTTCGTCACGCAGACCCGCGTCGTCGTCGACTGGTACGCGGGCGTCGCCCAAGAGGTGCCCGCGGGGTCCGGCTCCGGCTTCGTGTGGGACACCGCCGGTCACATCGTCACGAACTACCACGTCATCGAGGGGGCCCGCTCGCTCACGGTCACCTTCCAGGAGCAGAAGAGCTTCGAGGCGAAGGTCGTCGGTGTCGAGCCGCGCAAGGACATCGCCGTGCTCCGCGTGGACGCGCCGGCGGAGCTCCTGAAGCCCGTGCGCGTGCCGAAGAGCTTCGAGCTCGAGGTCGGCCAGAAGACCATCGCCATCGGCAACCCCTTCGGCCTCGACCACACGCTGACGACCGGCGTCATCAGCGCGCTCGGCCGCGAGATGCAAGGCATCGGCGGCGTGGCGATCCGCGACATGATCCAGACGGACGCCGCCATCAACCCCGGCAACTCGGGCGGTCCCTTGCTCGACTCCGCGGGGCAGCTCATCGGCATGAACACCATGATCTTCTCGAAGAGCGGCGGCTCCGCGGGCATTGGCTTCGCCGTGCCGGTGTCGAGCATCGCGCGCGTGGTGCCGCAGATCGTGCGGACCGGCCGCGCCGAGCAGGTCGGCTTCGGCGTCAACGTGGACCCGAACCAGCGCATCGAGCGCCGCCTCGGCCTGCGCGGCGTCATCGTCATCTCGGTCAAGCCCGGCAGCCCGGCGGAGGCGGCGGGTCTGCGGGGGCTCGTGGCGACGCCGCAGGGCGTGGAGCTCGGCGACGTCCTGGTCGGCATCGACGATGCGCGCATCGAGAGCTACGACGATCTCTACACGGCGCTCGATCGGCGCGCGGCCGGTCAGAAGGTGAAGCTCAAGGTCGCGCGGGGCGACGGCATCGTGACGCTCGACGTCGATCTCGTGCGGGTGGACTGACGTGGCGCTCGGGCTCGCCCGCGAGGCTGCAGAGGAGCGCGAGATCGCCACGCCCGTCGCGCTCTGCCGCGCCGACGGCCGCTTCGACCCCGACGCGCGCGGCTTCTCGCGCGCGCCGCTCTGCGCGTGCGAGGTCCCGGGGCCCTGGGGTCGGCGCAAGCGCTGGCACTACTGGGCCGTGACCTCGCCCCGCGAGATCGTGTCGCTCACCTTCGTCGACCTCGACTACCTCGGTCTCGCGGTCGCGGTCGTCGTCGATCGCGCGAGCGGGCGTCGCTTTCGCGGGGCGGCGGCGGCGCCGCTCGGGTGGCGCATGCCCCTGCCGGTGCGCGACGGGGAGGGGGAGGTATCGGTCCGGCGCGGCCGCTTCGCGCTTTCGCTCCGCGACCTCGGCCGCGAGGTCGCGCTCCTCGCGCGGGCGCCCGGGCTCGCGGTCGACGTGACCGTGACGCGTCCCCCGGGGCACGAGACGCTGGGGGTCGCGGTCGGCTGGGACGAGCGGCACTTCGCCTACAGCGCCAAGCACACGGCTCTACCGGCCCGGGGCTCGCTCGCCCTCGACGGCGTGCGGCGTCCGCTCGCCGACGGGGCCTTCGCGTGCCTCGACTTCGGTCGCGGTGTCTGGCCCTGGCGGAGCGCGTGGAACTGGGCCTCGGCCGCGGGGGTCGCGGGCGGCCGCACGCTCGGCCTCAACCTCGGCGCGCAGTGGACGGCCGGCGCCGGCCCGAGCGAGAACGCCCTCGTCGTCGACGGGCGCCTCCACAAGCTTCCGGGCGAGCTCCGCTTCGACTTCGACCGCCGCGTGCCCCGGCGGCCCTGGCGCATCGAGGGTCGGGGCGTCGCGCTCCGCTTCGTGCCCGAGCTCGACGAGCACCCGCGCCTGTCGCTCGGCGTCCTCGCCGCCGAGCTCGTGCTCGGCTTCGGGCACTTCGAGGGGCGCGTGCTCGACCACGATCTCGCGGGGCTGTTCGGCTGGGCCGAGGACTTCCGCGCGCGCTGGTGACGAGGGCCCGGCGCCCGTTGCCTTCGCGCTCGCGCGCAATCGAGGCTAAGAACGCGTCGTGGCCACCTTCTACCTGCGGCAGCTCCTCGTGGGGCGCGACATCGGCGTGGACGACGTCGCCGGCGCCCAGATGCAGAACTTCGTCTACCTCGTGGGCGACAGCGACACCGGGACCTGCCTCGTCGTCGACCCGGCGTGGGACGTGGCCGGGGCGCTCGATCGGGCGCGCGACGACGGCATGCGCGTCACGGGCGCGCTCGTCACGCACTACCACCCCGACCACGTGGGCGGCTCCATCTTCGGCCTCCGCATCGAGGGGCTCGCGAAGCTCATGGATCTCGCGCCGGGCAAGGTGCACGTGCACGAGCTCGAGGCCGACGGCGTGAAGCAGGTGACGGGCCTGTCCGAGAGCGATCTCGCGCGCCACCATGGCGGTGATCGCATCAGCGTCGGGGGCATCGAGATCGAGCTCCTGCACACGCCCGGGCACACGCCGGGCTCGCAGTGCTTCCGCGTGAAGGACGCGCTCGTGGCGGGCGACACGCTGTTCCTCGAGGGTTGCGGGCGCGTGGATCTGCCGGGCGGGAGCCCGGAGGAGATGGAGCGCACGCTGTCGCAGCGGCTCGCGACGCTGCCCGACGACATGGTGCTCTACCCGGGCCACGCCTACGGCGGCGAGAGCGCGCCGCTCGCCGTCGTGCGGCGCGTGAACCCGTACCTCCGCGCCGCGATGGCGAAGGCGCGCGGCGCCCGGCCGAGCTGAGCGACGCGCCCGGGCGGCTCAGCGGCCGAGGTAGTGGAGCACGAGCTCGGGGCGGTCGCTCTGCGCGATGTCGATGCCGTCGGCGAACACCGGCGCGTAGTCGTCCGGGTCGTTCGAGAACTTGGCGAGCAGATCGAACGCGAACACGTCGATGAGCGCGCGGTGACCCGCGGCGTGCACCTCGTCGGTGAGCGCCTTGGGCGACGGCACGTCGGAGAGCTCGACGATGACGGGCGGGTGGTTGGCGAAGAGCGCGAGCGCGGCCGCGAGCTCGGCCGAGGTACCGACGCGCACCATGGTGTGGAGCGCGGGCTCGAGCAGCAGCGCCTCCTCGATCTTGGCGGTGCTGCTCGTGTCGAAGATCGCCCAGTCGAGCGTGTCGGTGGCCTGGATCGCCGCGACGAGCAGATCCACGCGGTCGGTCTTGTTCGCGTCGACGAGCACGTGCACCTTGCCGCGCGCGGTCGCGAGCACCTCCTCGAGGGTCGGGATGCGCTCGCAGGCGTAGTCGCCCGGGAAGGCACCGGCGTCGATGTGGAGCGCTTGGAGCTCTGCGAGCGTCAGGTCCGCGGCCGCGCCGGTGCCGTCGGTCGTGCGGTCGACGGTGGTGTCGTGCAGGTTCACGAGCACGCCGTCCGCGCTCGGTCGCGGATCGGTCTCCACGAAATCGAGGCCGATGGCGATCGCGGCCCGCACGCTCGCGAGCGTGTCCTCCGGGGCGAGGACGCCGAGCTGCCCGCCCGCGCCGCGGTGCCCGGACACGAGCTTCTGCGCGCACGTCCGGTCCGTGGCGCAGCTCGGGTCGATCGCCGTCACGCGCTCTGGTGGCGTCGCGGCCGTGCAGTCGTACACGCCCGGATCGGGCAGCACGACGCCGTGGCCGCTGCCGCCCGCGCCGCCCGCCCCCGGCTCGACGGGGCTCGCGCTCGTGCAGGCGGCGAGCGCGAGGGCTGCCAGCGGGGCGAGCCCGCGGGCTTGACGGAGGCATGACGCTGCGTGCGGGGAGCGGCTCACGCACCCATGATGCCAAGAAAAGGCCGCCGGGTCGCCGGTGTTGCCGCCGCGGGGCCGACCTGGGCTAGCATCGTGCTCATGCGCAACGTGAAGGGGTGGGGTGGCGCGTGCGTGCTCGTCGGGCTCTTCGGCTGCACCAGCGGCGGCGGCGACGCCGGCACAGGCGCCGCGGGGGGCACCACGACGACGAGCACCTCGACCGGCACGGGCGGGTCCGGCGCGGGCGGAGATGCGACCGGCGGGACCGGCACGGGCGGCAACGGCACGGGCGGCACCGGCACCGGCGCGACCGGTGGTGCCGGCGGCAGCGCAGGCGCCCCGAGCGGCGCCTACTTCCCCGCGGGGGCGTGGATGTACGAGGACGTCTCGCAGGCGGCGGTTCGCGCCGACTCGGCCGCCATCACGCAGTGGCTCGAGAACAACGGCTCCTGGGGCACGGGCGAGATCCGCATCGACTACTCGATCGAGGTGCTCCAGAAGACGCCGCAGACCACCTACCAGAGCTTCATAGAGACCGCGGACTTCTACGCGCCGGACTGCGACGCCGTCGACGTGCCCGTGCCGCCGGGCGGCGCGCTCGAGGGCGAGACCGGCTACGAGTGCGTGAGCGACGGCGACTGCCACCTCATCGTGGTCGACAACGACCTGCATCGGCTGTTCGAGATGTGGCGCGCCAACATCGTCGGCGGCACGTTCTACGGCGGCTGTCTCGCCGCCTGGGACATGACGCGCGTGTACGGCGTCGAGGGGCGCGGCGAGCAGTGCACGAGCGCCGACGCGGCGGGCTTCCCCATCGCGCCGCTGCTGTTCAGCGCGGACGAGGTCGCGGCGGGCGAGATCGCACACGCGATCCGCTTCATCCTGCCGAACGCGCGCATGCGCGGCGGCTGGTACTCCCATCCGGGGACCCACGCGGGTGGACCGAGCGGCCCCGCGCCCGCGCCCGTCTACGGCTCGCGCTGGCGCCTGCGCGCGAATTTCGACCTCGCGTCGCTCCCGAACGACGGCGCGCGGGTCGTGGCGCGCGCCCTGCAGCGCTACGGCATGGCCCTCGCCGACGGCGGCAACATCGCGCTCACGGCGCAGAGCGACCGCTTCACCGTCGCGAAGTGGGCCGGCCTGCTCGGCACCTTCGACCTCGCTTCGATCCAGCCGACCGACTTCGAGGTGCTCGACACCGGCCCCGCGATCCAGCTCACCTACGACTGCGTGCGCAGCGCGTACTGACCCTCGAACGACGCATGAGCGCAGCGCCCGTCGTCCTCGTCACCGGCGCCACCGACGGCATCGGCCGCGAGACGGCTCGCGAGCTCGCCCACCGCGGCGCGCGGGTCGTGCTCCACGGCCGGAGCGCCTCGAAGCTCGCCGCCACGCGCGAGGCCATCGAGCAGGCGACCGGCGGCCGCCTGCCCGAGCCCGTGCTCTGCGACCTCGCCTCGCTCGCCGCCGTGCGTGAGCTCGCGGCGGCGCTCACGGCGCGGCCCGAGCGTCCGACCGTGCTCGTGCACAACGCGGGCGTGTACATGCGGCGCTTCGCGACGAGCCCGGACGGCTTCGAGCTCACGATGGCCGTGAACCACCTCGCGCCGTTCCTGCTCACGCACCTCTTGCTCGCGAGCGCCGGGCAGGCCATCGCGCGCGTCGTCAACGTGAGCTCCGTCGCGCACCAGCGCGGCGCGGTCGATCCGGACGACGTCGGCCTCGTGCGGCGCCGCTTCGAGCCCTACGGCCACTACGCCGCTTCGAAGCTCGCCAACGTGCTCTTCACGGTGGAGCTCGCGCGCCGGGCGCGCGGCGTGGCGGTCAACGCCCTGCACCCCGGCGTCGTGTCGACGAAGCTCCTCACCGAGGGCTTCGGCATGCAGGGGGGCGACTCGCTGGCGGAGGGCGCGGCGACCAGCGTCCTGCTCGCGCTCGAGCCCGTCGGCGCGCGCGTGCACGGCCGCTACTTCGCCGCGGGGCGCGAGGCGCAGATGAGCCCGCTCGCCGCCGACGCGCACCTCGCCCGGCGCTTCTACGAGGCGAGCGCCGAGGCGGTCGGTGTCGCGCCGCTGCCGGCGGCTGACGGGCCTGAGTAGGAAGCACGTCTCCAACGTCGGCGCTATTGCATTGCTGGAATATTGCCCTTAAACTGGAATCCTTCGTCGGCGACGTGTGGCTCCGGACTCGGGCCGCGTCGCCTTCGTCGTAGGGGGATGGCTTCTGCTTGCTGCTAGCTAGGGCACCGCGCGTGTCCTCTTAGCGTTTGCAGATGGCGAGCCCCGCGGCCGCGCGGTCACTCCGACGCGGCGGCGGCTCGCTTCGAGCGGCCAGTCAAGACGGCCGCGCGTCGATCGAGGTGCGACCGACACGGCCCGCGTGCGCCCGGCGCACGGCGCCCGAGTCGCCCCCGACGGCGTCGCGGCACCCGTGTGCGCGGTGCGTGGCTCTCCACGCACCGCGCGCGCGGCTCTTCCGGCACGGCCGGGCTCTTTGGCCCGGTGTGGGTGTCCGTCCATGGAGCGTCCGATGCACAGACACGGGTGGTGGCAGTGGGTGGCGGGTCTCGCGGGGCTCGCCGTGGTCGGAGCGAGCGCGCTCGCACGGGCCGAGGACGCGTGCGTCCCCGAGCCCTTGCGGCGCGCCGCGTGGGATTGCGCGGACGGCAGCGCCGGGACGGGCCCGGCGCCGCGGCCCTCGCTGCCGGTGAGCGCCGCGCCCGAGCCGAAGGCTGCGCCGCGACCCGGGCGCCCGGTCGACGGCCCGTCCACCGAGACGCGCCCCGCGGTCCTGCACCCGCGGGACAAGGCGCTGCTGCTCGCGCAGATCGCGGGGCTCGAGGGCCTCCTCCACGACACGGCGGCGAGCGCAAGCGACCACCCGAAGGTGCTGCGGCAGCTCGCCGACGCCTACGCCGAGCTCGCGGCGGCGGCCTCCAACGAGAAGCTCGACGCCGAGCTGAAGGCGCGTGCGGTCGCGACCGCGCAGCCGGACGCGGCGCGCCAGCTCCGGGATGCGGCCGGGAAGGCTGGGCGGGTGCGCGACGAGGCGCGCAAGGGGGCCGTCCGGCACTACGCGTCGCTCGCGACGACCCACCCGCGCTTCTGTCTCGAGCCCGCGCAGCAGCATGGCTGTGCCGACGAAGCGCTCTACTTCTGGGCCTACGAGCTCGAGCAGGCCGGCGACCGCGCGGGCGCGCGCGACGTGTACCTCCGGATCGTCTCGGACTGGCCGAGCTCGTCCTTCCTGCCGCGCGCCTACCTCGCGTTCGGCGAGGAGCTCTACGAGGCGGCGCTCGGCGAGCCCCAGAAGTGGCGTGCGGCCGAGCAGGCCTATCGCGAGGTCCTGCAGCGGGCCCCGGCGGACGGCGCGCTCTGGGCGCACGCCCAGAACAAGCTCGCCTACGTGCACTGGAACCAGGGTGCGCTCGACCGAGCCATCGACGACTTCGCGGCGCTCGTGGTCGCGCTCGAGCGCCGGCCGCTCGGCGACCCGACGGGGCTCGCCGAGCACGCGCGGCGCGATCTCGGCGCCGTGTACGCCGCGGCCGGCGACGTCGGCCGGGCCTTCGACTTCATCGCGCCGCTTGCGGGCGACGCGCCGGGGTCGAGCACGCGGGCCTTCGCGTGGCTCGAGCGGCTCGGCACCGGTCTCGTCGACCGCGGGCGCTACGCCGATGCCATCGCGCTCCACCGCGAGCTCCTGCGGCGCAATCCGGGCGACCGGAGCTGCGCCTACCAGAGCGCCGTGACGCGCGCGACGCTCGCGTGGCAGAGCGGGGACAAGGACGCGGTCGGCGCCGAGCTCGAGCAGCAGCTCCGGAGCTGGCAGCGCTTCGACGCCGGGCGGCACCCCGACGCCCTGCGCGCGAGCTGCGCCAACGACACGGCCGAGCTCCTGCTCGACGTCGCCACGGCCTGGCACCTCGAGGCCGTGGGCTCGGGCGGGGTGCGTGGCACCGGCGACGCGCGCGCGCTCGCCGGCGCGGCGCGCTGGTACGCGGCCGTGATCGCGAGCTTCGGCCGCGACGCCTTCCGCGGCTTCACCTTCCCGCGCCTGGTGAAGGAGGACTGGCCGACGCTCGCGAAGGTGCGCTACTGGCAGGCGGATCTCGCCTACGCGCAGAAGGACTGGAAGACGTGCGGGCCCGCCTTCGACGCCGCCTACGCCGAGGATCCGAGCGGGCGCGACGCCTCGGCGGCGTCCTTCGGCTCGGCGGTGTGCCACCAGAAGGCGCTCGACACCGAGCGCGGACGCGGGGTCGCGGCGACCCCGTCGGAGGGGGAGCGCGCGCCGCGCGAGCTCGGCGTCGAGGAGCGTGCGACGGTCGGCGCCTTCCAGCGCTATCTCTGCCGCTTCGCGCCGACCGCGGGCGACCCCGAGAGCGCCGAGCGCCACGTCGAGGTCGCCTTTGCGCTCGGCCGGACCTTCTACGACGCGCGCCACTTCGCCGAGGCGGCGGAGGTGTTCGGCGCCATCCTGCGCGATCACGCGGGCGCCGAGGCCGCGCCCTACGCTGCCAACTACCACCTGGCGGCCCTGCACGCGCTCGCGCTCGCCGAGGGCGCCACCCTGGGGCCCTGCACGGCCGCCCTGGAGCGCGCGGCAGGGCCGCTCTACGCGAGCTACTGCGAGGGTGAGCGCCCGCGCGGCGACGGCGCGAGCTGCGCGCTCCTGCACCGCACGTACGTGGATCTGCTGCGCCTCGGCGCCGAGCGACGCGTGCGCAGCTGCGACGCGGGGGGGGCGGGCGCGCTCGCGGCGTGCGAGGCGGGCGGCGATGCGTACTTCGAGCTCTGGAAGACGCACCTGCGCGAGCCCTGCGAGAAGCAGGAGCCCCTCTGCGCCCTCGCCGACGAGGTGCTCTACGACGCGGCGCGCGCCTACCAGGCCGCGCGGCTCGTCGGGCGCGCCATCGGCGTGCGCACGCTCCTGCTCGACCCGCGCTACCACCTCGACGGCGGCGCGGTCGCGCGTCGCGCGACCTACGAGATCGGCGCCGCCTACCAGGCGATCGCGGTCTACGACGAGGCGGCCCGGTGGTACGAGCGCTACGCCGCGGACGACCCCGCGGGCGAGCGTGCGCCCGACGCGCTCGCCGACGCGGTGGTGCTGCGCCTCGGGCTCGGCGAGCCTGCTGCCGCCGTGGCCTCCGCGCGGCTCTTCGAGCGGCGCTTCGGGTCGAAGGACGGCGCGCGCGCGGCGCAGCTCGCGCTCGCCATCGCGGCACACTACGCCGAGAAGTCCGCCTTCGCCGAGGCCGAGCGAGAGCTCGCGAGCGCCCTGCCGACCCTCGACGCTCGGGCCAGCGAGGACCTGCGCATCCAGGCCCACGCCCTGATGGCTCGCATCGCCCGCGCGCGCGGCAAGGGCGCCGTGGCGGACGCCGAGTACGACAAGGTGCGGAGCGCGTGGCGCGACCCGGAGGCCGTCGCGAGCCGACTCGCGGCGCTCGGCGGCAGCGAGGAGGAGCAGGCACGGCGCCTGACGCGCGTGCTCACCGCCGTGGGCGAGGCGCTCGTGGCGGCGGCGGAGCAAAAGCGCCGCGTGGCCGACGCGCTGCCGATCCCGGTGTATCGCGGCGCGGGCAGCGCGCGGGACGTCGACGCCTTCGTGCGCACCAAGGTCAAGGTCTGGATGGAGAAGAAAGAGCTCGCGATCCGCGAGGCCGAGGGGGCGTACCTCGCCGTGAAGGCGCTGCGCCCCGCGGCGCCGCCGCGCTGGGTGGTCGTCGCTGCCGAGGCGTCGGGGGGCCTCTGGGCGCGCTACGTGGCCGAGATCCTGCGCGCGCCGTACCCGCGTGACTGGGACCGGCCGGGCTACGTGCCCGACGTCGACCCGCCGCTGCTCTGGGCCGAGCTCAAGGCCACCTTCCAGAACGAGCTCGCGCGCAGCGCGACCCCGCAGCGCGAGCGCGCCCGGCGCGCCTACGAGGTTTGCCTCGCCACGAGCGCCGCCGAGCAGTTCTTCGACGAGCACACGCGCGCCTGCGAGCGCTGGCTCTCCCAGGAGTACCCGAACGAGTACCACCTCGTCGACGAGCTCCGTCCCGCGGCCTCGCGCTCGAACACGGGGCTCGACGAACGGTCCGCGATGCTCGACGCGCAGGGAGAGCCGCTCTTCGACGAGCGACGGCGGTGAGCGCCTGGCGGTCGCCACGTTGCGGGCGCCGCGCGTGCGCGCGATCCTGGACGAGCAGGCGCATTGCCGTTACGTAACATGCATGCTAGGCCGAGGGCTAGCTGGACGACCGTCGAGGCACCGGCTAGACGTGGGTCACGCGGGCTCCGCACCCGGCAGGGTGTCCGCGCTCCGAGGTACCGACCATGTTGACGGCGTATGCGATGGTGGGGGTCTTCTTCATCGTGGCCATCGGCTTCGTCGTCGGGGCCCTGCTGCTCGGGCGGCTCATCCGCCCGAACCGCATGTACCCCGAGAAGCTGCAGACCTACGAGTGCGGGGAGGAGCCGGTCGGCCCCGCCTGGTTCAACTTCAACCCGCGCTTTTACATCGTCGCGCTCATCTACATCATCTTCGACGTCGAGATCGCGTTCATCTACCCCGTCGCGCGCGTGTTCCGATCGTGGGTGAACCAGGGGCTCGGCTGGTTCGCCTTCGTCGAGATCTTCTCGTTCATCGCGGTCTTGCTCGTCGGGCTCGCGTACGTGTGGTTGAAGGGCGACCTCGACTGGATCCGGGCCATCAAGGGCGACCCGCGCGGCGCCCAGGGCGTGAGCGCGCGGGCGCGCGCGGCGGCGGAACCGGCACCGATGGACGAAGCTGCCTAGGCGGATCCCGCGGGCGGCCTGGAGCGAACATGGAAGGCAAGTTGAACCTGATGGCGCGCCCCGCGGGGTACGGCGCCGCCGACGTCGGCAAGGAGGGGGGCACCGTCATCCAGACCCGGGTCGACGAGGCGATCAACTGGGTCGTCAACTGGAGCCGCGCCAACAGCATCTGGTACATGCTCTTCGGCCTGGCGTGCTGCGCCATCGAGCTCATGCAGACCGGCGGGCCGCGCGGCGACTTCGAGCGCTTCGGCGCGCCGCCGCGCCCGAGCCCGCGCTCGAGCGATCTCTTCATCATCGCCGGCACGCTCACCTACAAGATGGCCCTGCGCGTGCGGCGCCTCTACGACCAGATGAGCGAGCCGCGCTACGTGATCTCGATGGGGAGCTGCGCGAACTGCGGCGGGCTGTTCCAGTACGCCTACTCGGTGTGCAAGGGCGTCGACCAGATCATCCCGGTCGACGTGTACATTCCCGGTTGCCCGCCGCGACCCGAGGCGCTGCTCGAGGGGCTGCTCAAGATCCAGGAGAAGATCAAGCACGAGCGCTACCTCCAGAACCGCTACGGCGTGGCGTGACGGAGGGCGCCCGCCCGTCGGGCGCGCTCGGGCGGCGGGTGCGGGGGGCGAGGGACGAGCGACAACGGAGCGGTGCGCGGTCTCGGACCCGCCCGGCGAGGTGACATGCAGGCGCAGGCGATCTTCCAGAAGCTCGAGAGCCAGTTCGGCGCCGACGTGGTGCGCGACTTCCACGAGGCCAAGGGCGGCGACAAGGACGCCTGGTTCGAGGTCGCGCCGCCGCGCGTGGCCGACGTGGGGCGCTTCCTGCGCGACGAGCCGGAGCTGCACTGCGAGTACCTCGAGTGCGTGACCGGTGTCGACTGGCCCAAGGACAACCGCATCGCGGTCGTCTACCACGTGTACTCGCTGCGCCACCGGCACCGCATCGTGATGAAGGCGCTCTGCGACCGCGGCGCGCCGACGCTGCCGAGCGTGGTCGACGTGTGGTCGGTCGCCAACTGGCAGGAGCGCGAGTGCTACGACTTGCTCGGCGTCGTCTTCGAGGGGCACCCGGACTTGCGGCGCCTGCTCATGCCCGAGGACTGGGAGGGGCACCCGCTGCGCAAGGACTACGTCGAGAAGGAGCACTACCACGGGATCCCGACCGTGCGGCCGAACCCGGTGGAGCTCTTCGGCATCAAGGCGGCGGCCAACGCGGCGGCCGCGGCGGCGAGCGCGGCGGCGACCGCGGCGGCGGGCAAGGACAAGGAGCCCGAGGCGGCCAAGGCCTGATCGGCGGCGAGGCGAAGTCATGACCGAAGTGGTGCTGCAGAACGACAACGCGATGGACGAGGAGATGACCCTCAACATGGGTCCTCACCACCCGTCGACCCACGGCGTCTTGCGCTTCGTCCTGAAGTCGGACGGCGAGATCCTCCGCAAGGCGACGCCCGAGGTGGGCTACCTGCACCGCGCCATCGAGAAGATCGGCGAGCGCAACACCTACCCGGGCTTCATGCCCTACACCGATCGCGTGGACTACGTGGCGGCCATGTTCGCCAACGAGTGCTGGGCGACGGCGTGCGAGAAGCTCATGGACGTCGAGGTGCCGAAGCGCGCCCAGTACCTCCGCGCCATCTCGTGCGAGCTGAACCGCATCGCGAGCCACATGGTCGCGCTCGGCTGCACCGCGATGGACATCGGCGCCATCACGCCCTTCCCCTGGGCACTGCGCGAGCGCGAGCGCGCGAACGACCTCGTGGAAGAGCTGTGCGGCGCGCGCCTGACCTTCAACTACCACCGCATCGGCGGCGTCAGCTTCGATCTACCGAAGGGTTGGCGCGACAAGGCGCTCGCCTGGCTCGACCGCTTCGACCCGGCCATGGAGGAGTTCGACCGGCTCATCACCTACAACGAGATCTTCGTCCGGCGCCTCGCCAACGTCGCGATCATCACCGGCGAGGAGGCCGTCGACTGGGGCCTCGTGGGGCCGAACCTGCGCGCCAGCGGGGTCGCATGGGATCTGCGCAAGGAGGATCGCTACGGCGTCTACCCCGAGCTCGAGTTCGACGTGCCGGTGGGCAAGGGCGAGGTCGGCACCGTGGGCGACTGCTGGGACCGCTTCTGGGTGCGCGTCGTCGAGTGCCGCGAGTCGAGCCGCCTCTTGCGCCAGTGCCTCGACAAGATCGACGAGCACCCCGAGGACGACATCGTCGGCAAGCTGCCGAAGAAGATGAAGCCCGACGGCGAGGCCTACGCGCGCGTCGAGAGCGCGCGCGGCGACATGGGCTGCTACGTCATCGGCAAGGGCGCGACCGAGCCCTACCGCGTGCGCTTCCGCACCGGGAGCTTCAACGCCATGAGCATCATCGAGGCCAAGAGCCCCGGCCTGTTCGTGGCCGACCTCGTGGCGCTCATCGCGAGCCTCGACGTGGTCGCGCCCGAGATCGATCGCTGAGGTCGGGCGGCGGCCCGGCGTGGGCTGGCCGTGGCCGGGCGGCGCGCTAGGCTTTGCCGATGACCGACGCTGACGAGCGCCCGCGCCGCATCGCCGCATCGCCCGCCTGGAACGGCAAGGCCTTCCAGAACCGCGAGCCCACGCCGATGATGGTGAAGGGCGGCGGGAGGCTCATGGCGCGCTTCCTGTTCGAGCGCGCCGAGCGCGAGCCGCCCGGGCCGCTGCCGAGCGTGGCGGTCGATCCCGCCGTGCTCCACGGGGCGGCGCTGCGCGGGCTGCGCGTGACGTGGCTCGGGCACTCGACGACGCTGGTCGAGATCGGCGGCTTCCGCGTGCTCTTCGACCCGGTGTGGTCGGAGCGCCTGTCGCCCATCGGGGTCGGCGGTCCGAGGCGCTTCCAGCCCGTGCCCGTGGCGCTCGAAGGCGTGCCGCTGCCGGACGTCGTCGTCGTGTCGCACGATCACTACGACCACCTCGACCGGCCGACGGTGGAGGCGCTCGGAGCGCGCGGCGCCCGCTTCGTGACCGCGCTCGGCGTCGGCGCCCACCTCGAGCGCTGGGGCATCGCGCCGGGGCGCGTGTGCGAGCTCGACTGGCACGAGAGCACGGAGCCGGTGCCCGGCCTCGTCGTGCGCGCGCTCCCCGCGCGGCACTTCTCCGGTCGCGGCCTCTTCGACCGCAACCGCACGCTCTGGGCCTCGTTCGCGCTCGCGGCCGGCGGGCGGCGCCTCTACTTCGGCGGCGACGGTGGCTTCGACGCCGCGACCTTCGCGGACATCGGCACGCGCTTCGGGCCCTTCGACCTCACGCTGCTCGAGATCGGCGCGTTCGACCCGGCGTGGGGCGCCATCCACCTCGGGCCCGACAACGCCGTCCGCGCCCACGCCCTGCTCCGGGGGCGCGCGCTCTTGCCCGTGCACTGGGGCACCTTCAACCTCGGCCTGCACGCCTGGGACGCGCCGATCGAGGAGCTCTGCGTGGCCGCGCGCGCGGCCGGGGGCGAGCTCGCCCTGCCGGCGATCGGCGCGAGCGTCGTCGTCGGCGAGGCGTTGCCGGTCGCACCCTGGTGGCGGGTCCTGCGCGCGAGCGCGCCGAGCGCGCAGGCGGCGGAGGTGCCGCGGTCGACGAGCCCGCGCGCCGCCCGAGCCCTGCGCGCGCGGCCCGCAGCCGAGCCGGCCGAGTGACGCCCGGCCGCGGAGACCGCGGGTCGCTCGAGCCTCAGGGCGGCACGGTCGCGAGGTAGATCCCGAGCGCCCCGGTCAGCAGCGTGAGCACGATCACGGTCCCGACCGCGACCTTGAGCGCGCGGCTCGGCACCGGGCTCGCACCGCGCTCGGCCGGCGGCGCAGCGGGCGCGCGCGCGGCCTCCAGGGTCGGGGTCGGGGCAGGCGGCGGCGCCGCCGCTGCCTGCGGCGGTACCGGTGGTGGTGGCGTCTGCACCGCGACGGGTGGCACCGGCGGTGGCTCGGGTACCGCGACGGGCTGCGCCGCGAGGGGCGCCGCGGCGGGCGGCGGCTGGGACACCGGCGGGCGCTCGGACTGCGCCCCGGGAAAGGCCTTCTCGGTGGCCGACTTCTTCGCGAGGACGTTGAACGCGTCGCGCAGCTTCTGGCTCGTCGGACTCTGCAGGCTGAGCCGCAGCGGACTGTTCAGGTCGAGCAGCTGGGTGGCATCGAGCTCCGGGTCGTCGGGATCGACCTCGCCCTCGTCGAGGCGATCGTGGACGGCCTGCACGTCGGCCAGCATCTGGCTCGCGAGCCGGTAGCGCTGCTCGAGCGGCTTGGCCACCGCGCGCAGGACGACGCCGGCGTAGGGCGAGCTCAGCACCTGCTCCGGCAGGGTGAGCGGCTCGTCGGAGCCCTGCGCCACGAAGATCTCCATGTCGGACGCACCGCTCACGAGCGGCGTTCCGCACAGCATCTCGCCGAGGACGAGGCCGAAGGCGTAGATGTCGGCGCACGCGCCCACTTCCTCGCCGCGGGCCTGCTCGGGCGCCATGTACCGCGGTGTACCCTCCACGAGGCCGCTGTGTCCGGCGGCCGGCGTGGCGCCGGCGGCGAGCTTCGCGAGGCCGAAGTCGAGCACGCGTACGACCTCGCCGGCCGCCGTCCGCTGCAGGAAGATGTTGCCGGGCTTGATGTCGCGGTGCACGAACCCGCGCCCGTGGGCACGCTCGAGCGCCTTCAGGACCTGCAGCGACAGCCAGCCCACCTCACCCCAGTCGAGCGCGCCCTCGTCCCGCAGCCGCTTCTCGAGCGTGCGACCCTCGAGCAGGTTGAAGGCGAGGAACGGGACCCCGAGGGCGGTATGGCCGTAGTCGAGCAGCCGCACGATGTGCGGGTGCTCTAGCGACATCAGGGTGGAGGCCTCGCGGGCGAAGCTCTCCGGGTCCGTGGCGCGTTGCGCAAAGTCGGCGTGCATCACCTTCAGCGCGAACACGTCGCGCGAGCTCACGCTGCGCGCGCGGTACACGGTGCCGCTCGCGCCCGCGCCGATCTCCGCGACGATGGTGTACTTGCCGGCGACCACGGCACCGGGCGAGAGCGGCATGGACACGCGCAGCAGTGTAGTCCAACCGCGCCCGCGGCGCCGGGCGACGTGCTCCGCTACAGGACCGACCGCAGCTCGCTCTCGAGCATCGGCTCGGTCGTCACGCCCTCGTGAACGGCTGCCACCCTGCCCGTCCTGTCGACGACGACGAGCGTGGGCAGGCGCTTGACGCCGTAGCCCTGGCCCGTGTCGCCGTACTCGTCACTCACCATCGGGTAGCCAAGGCCGTGGTCGTGCACGTAGGCGGCCACGTCGTCGCTCGTGTCCTCGAGGTTCACGCCGACCACCGTGAGGTCGCTCGGGTACTTGCGCGCCAGCCGGTCGAGGATCGACGCCTGCTTCGTGCAGGGGCCGCAGGTCGTGGTCCAGAAGTCGAGCACCACCACCCGGTCGCGCAGATCGCTCAGGCGCACGCGCGCACCCGGGTCGCCGTTCGCGACGACGGGCAGCGTGAAGTCGGGCGCCGGCTTCGCCACCAGAGGGTTCTCGGGGCCGAGACGCGGCAGCACGAACAGGCCGAACAGCGCGGACAGGACCGCGAGGACGCCGATCGCCGGGTAGAGCAGCTTGCCCGAGTAGTACTCGCGTTCCGCCATGGCCCCGTGCCTTAGCACCACGTGCCGGGGCGGGCACACCCGACCCGCGGGCACGGACGCGGGGCCCTCGTCCGGAAGACCCGGCGCGTGGGCGATTTTTCGCTACCATCACGGGAAGTGAAGGCGCTCGTCAAAGTCGGCTACGGGTGCAACGAGCACTGCACCTTCTGCCACACGGCCGACGTGCGCGAGCTCGACGACACCGACGCCCGGGTGCGCAGGAAGATCGAGCGCGCCGCGGCGCTCGGCTACACGATGACCGTGCTGTCGGGCGGCGAGCCCACGCGCCGACCGGAGCTCCGGGCCTGGGCGCGCCTCGTGGCCACGTGCGGCATGGACCTCGGCCTCGTGACCAACGGGCTCTTGCTCTCGTACCCGGAGATCGTGGACGAGCTCGTGGAGCAGAGCCGCCTGCGCTACGTGTACATGTCGCTGCACGGCGGCACGGCGCGCGTCCACGCCTCGCTCACGCGCGCCGACACCTTCGAGCGCGCGGTCAGCGCCGTCGGGCTCGTGCACGGGCGCGTGCCCGACTTCACCGTGAACTGCGTGGTCACGCGCCAGAACGTCGCGCACCTCGTCCCGCTCGTGGACCGGCTCGCGGGCTACCCCGAGCTGACGCTCAAGTTCTCCATGACCCAGCCGAAGGGGGCGGCAGCGGCGGCGTTCGAGACGGTGGTGCCGGACGTGGAGGCCTGCGCGCGCGCCGTCGTGGCGGCCATCGCTCACGGCCAAGCCCGGCGAGCGGCCGAGGGCTCCGGCCCGCGCTTCGCGCACGACGGCATCCCCTTCTGCCTCCTGCCCGGTCTCGAAGAGCTCTACGACGACCTCAAGACGCACGACTTTGCCAGCATGGTCGAGGTGGACGAGGACGACTTCGTCCCGGTGGACGACGTGGACAAGGTGCACCTCGAGCCGTGTCGGGGCTGCGCCCTGCGCGGACCGTGTCCGGGCCTCTACCGCGGCTACCACGAGCGCCGCGGTGCGCCCGCGCTCACGCCGTGCACGAGCCGACCGCGCCCGAACTCCTTCCACTACGTGCCCGAGCGGGACCTCGCCTGGGCTCGGGGGGCGCCGTGCCCGGTGCGGCTGGACGGCACGAGCCCTTACGATCACGGCCGCACGCTGTTCCTGCGCCTGCGCGACCGGCTGCGCCTGGTGCGCACGAAGAGCCGGGACTTCACCGACCGCGAGATCGCCGCCGCGAAGGCGCTCGGGCAGGTGTACCTCGACGTGTCGAGCAAGGTCGCGCCCGACGACTTCGCGCGCGACTTCGCGCCGCTGCGGCCGGCGCGCGAGTGCACGAGCTGCGCTGTGCGCGGCGCCTGCACCGGCGCCTTCGAGCTCGAGCGCGGCGAGGTGTTCGCGCGCGACGACGCGCGCCTCGTGGCGATCCTGGGCGAGCTCGCGGGGCGCGTGCTCGACCTCGGCTGCGGCGAAGGGCGCTACCTCGAGGCGCTGCGGCCGCGCGCGGAGCGGGGCGAGGTCGCCTACACCGGCGTCGACCCCGACGCGGCCCGGCTCGCGGCGCTGGGGCGGCGCTTCGCCTTCGCGCGCTTCGTCGTGGGCAGCGGCGAGGAGCTCGACCCGGCGCTCGGAAGCTTCGATCACGTGCTCGTGCTGCGCAGCTGGAACCACCTCGCGAGCCCGGCGCGGGCGCTGGCGCGCGCGCTCGCCCTCTTGCGCCCGGGCGGCACGCTCACCGTCGTCGACAACGTCGCCTTCGGGCTCGTGCGGCAGCGCGACGCCGCCGAGCGCGCCGAGCGCGCAGCGGCGGCCGGCTTCGAGCACTACCGCAACGACGGTGCCGAGGCCGCGAGCGCGCTCTGCAGGGACCTGCCGCTCCGGCTGTGCGAGCGACGCGACGTCGCGCCGGGCGGCTCGAACCAGTGGCTGCTGCGCTACGAGCGCCTCGCCGGGCCGGTGATCGCGCCGGGCGCGAGCAAGACTCGTGAGGACCAGGAGCATGAACGCGCCGCGCGCGAGGGAACGCCGCGCGGGATCGAGGTGACGGCATGACGGAGCACGGAGCCGCGCGCGCCTCGGGAGCGGCGCGCCAACTGCGTGTCCTCTCGCACGAGGAGGCCGCGCACGAGAAGCGCAACTGGGTGCGCCTCACGCACGACTGCAACAACCACTGCATCTTCTGCCTCGACACCGAGGCGCACAACGGGACGATGCGCGCGGTCGACGCCATCAAGGCGCAGATCGTCGCGGGGCGGAGGCGCGGCGCCGAGCGGCTCATCCTGTCGGGCGGCGAGCCCACCATGCACCCCAACTTCCTCGACTTCGTGCGGCTCGGGCAGCGCGCCGGCTACCCCAAGATCCAGACCGTGACGAACGGCCGCATGTTCGCCTACCCGGAGTTCCTCGCCGGCGCGGCCGAGGCGGGCCTGCACGAGATCACCTTCTCCTTGCACGGGCACACCGCGAAGCTCCACGACGCGCTCGTCGGCACGCCGGGCGCCTTCGAGGAGGAGACGGCGGGGCTGCGCGCGGCGCTCGCCTCCGCGCGCTTCATCGTCAACGTCGACATCGTCATCAACAAGCTCAACGTCGCGCACCTCGCCGACATGCTCGAGACCTTCATCGGCTGGGGCGTGAAGGAGTTCGATCTCCTGCAGGTCATTCCCTTCGGCGCCGCCTGGGGCAGCGCGCGCGAGCACCTGTTCTACGACCTCGAGGGCAACCTCGAGCACCTGCAGCGCGCCTTCGCCTACTCGCTGCGGCCCGACGTGCACCTGTGGCTGAACCGCTTTCCGCCGGCCTTCGCCGAGGGCTTCGAGGAGCTCATCCAGGACCCGTACAAGCTCCACGACGAGGTGCGCGGGCGGCGCGAGGAGTTCGACCGCTACCTCGCGTTCGGCAAGAAGCTCGACTGCCGCGAGCCCGAGCGCTGCCGGCGCTGCTACCTCGAGCAGCTGTGCGACGGGCTCGAGGGCGTGGTGCAGGAGGCGCGCGCCCCGCACCTCGAGCGCGTGCGCGTGGTGGCGCCGCTCCCGAAGTCGGCGTCGCTGCCGCAGGCCACGCGCGCGTGGATCGTCGCGCCGGACGTGGTCCAGGCGGCCGCGGTGGCGAGCGAGCTCGGCGCGGAGGAGCTCGAGCTCGAGCTCGAGCGCACGACCGGCCTCGCCGAGCGGCTCGAGCGCGACGTCGCGGGCGAGGTGCGCCTGGCGGGCCGGCCGGTGCGTCGGGTGCACGCGCGCGATGCGGCGCGCGCCCGGGAGCTGCTCGCCATCGACGCGCCCTTCGAGGTCCTGCTCGAGCTGCGGCGCGACACCGCGCCCTTCGCGCTCGATCTCGCGCGGGCGGGCGGGCCCGCGCTCGGGCGGCTCGCGCTGCGGCAGCCGAACCACGTGCTCGTGACCGAGGCGCGCGCGCACGACGTGGACCTCGAGGACTTCGTGGCCGAGCTCGACGCGGCGTGCGGGGACGGCGTGCCCGCCGGCAGGCCCGCCATCGAGAACGCGCCGGCGTGTCTGGTGGGCGCGCGCGCCCGGCCGATGCGCGCCACCCTCGACGCGGCGATGCTCGGGTCGGACGGGCGGGTCGACATGGCGCGCTACACCGAGCGCTTCGTGGCGGAGCGCTACTACGGTCACGCGCTGCGCTGCGGCGGCTGCGCCGTGCGTCCGCAGTGCGCGGGCGTGCACATCAACTGGGTGCGGGCGCACGGCTTCGCGGCGCTCGACCCGGCCGCCTGCGCGCGCTCGACATGAGGCCCGCCCGAGCGGCGGCCGCCGCTACTTGGTGGGGCTGACCTTGCAGTCCGACAGCTTGCCGACGGGCCAGCCGCTGCCGGGCAACCAACCGTCGCGCTGGTGCCAGCGGATGAAGGCGTCCTGGCTCATGCCCTTCACCTCGAACTTGCAGTCGACGCTGAAGCGCGGGCTCTGCGTCGCCCCCTTCTCCTTCTCGAGCTTCTCCTTGAGCGCCGGCTGCGCCCACAGCCCGGCTCCGAGGATCTGCCCCGCCTGGTCGACGGTCGTGTAGGGCTGAAGGAGCGTCGCGTCCTCGAGGGGCTTCTGGCCCTTCGGCGAGGGCTTGTTGGCCTGCGACTCGAAGGCGCAGTGCAGGTCGCCGACGTCGCCCGGCATGGCACAGCCGAGCTCGCGCAGATCGTCCACCGTCAGCGTGAGCGCGATGTCGTAGGTCTTGCCCGCCACGTAGCGTGCGGAGGGTGCACCGGCGCCGCCGCTGCCCATCTGACCCACGATGGCGAACGCGGCGGCGAGCCCGCCCACGAGGCCGATGAAGATGACGATGTTGCGGGTGGAGGTCCCGCCCTTGGGAGCTGGCGCGGCCGGCGGGCGTCGCCGGGGCCTCGACGCAGCTCGCTCGGGAGCCGGAGGCGGCTCCGCCGGCTCGTCGTCGGGAGCTCCCTCGTCGGCACCCTCCTCGCCGGCGGCCTCGTCGTCGTCGGCCTCGTCCTTGGCACCGGCGTCGTCTTCGACGTCGTCCTTGCCTTGCTCCTCGTCCCTCGTCTCGTCCGCTTCTCGCGCCATGTCGTCGGCCCTCGTCGCGGGCTGGCCCGCGAGGCGGCTCACCTATAGCCCAGCCCGGCAGGGAGGGGAAAGGCGGCCGTGCGCCGCCTCGTTTGCCGAGGGGGCGTGGGGCACCGCCTGCGGCTCAGTCCGGGGGCCAGACCGCCAGCTCCGCCAGGCGCTCGCAGATGGTGCGCACGCACCCCTGCTCGCGGGGCGAGGCGCTGTCGAGCGGGTGATCGTGCTCGTAGAGGCCGATGCGCAGGCGCACCTCGACGGGCTCGTCACCCACTTGCTCGGGGCGTGACGAGTACGGGTTGCAGAGCACCGCCGGGCACGGGCCCGCCAGCACGTGTCCCGCGATCCGCAAGAGGGCGGCGCGCACCATGTCGACGGCGGCGAGCCCGCCGTACCAGCTCTGCAGGAGCGGCAGCGCACGGCCGGAGAGCTCGATCTCGTAGCCCATCGTGTGGAACCGAGCCTCGGAGTCGAGCTCCTCGGCGACGAACACGCTCGCCCGCACGCCGTAGGCGCGCGCCAGGGTCCGGAGCTCGTCGTGCAGTCGCTCGGAGCGCAGGCGCGCCGCGTGGACGGACGGCCCGGAGGGCGGCGTCGGCGCCGGCGCGATCGGGTGCAGAGCCGCCACGTGCGCGTGCCTCGGCGGGGGCGGCGCCGTGCGCGGCACGCCCAGGGTCCGGCGCAGGCCCTTCGGTCCCTTGCCGACCCAGGGCAGCGTGCGCACGACGCCGCGCACGACGCTCAGGCTGGAGCGGCGCAAGGGCGAGCTAGACACCGCCGAACGCGTGCGCACGGCTGGGATTTCGAGGCGGATTCGCAGCGACCTCGAGTGCGGCGTCGCGGACCAGCGCTTGGCGTGGGCGGCCATGGTTCACCTCTTTCCGGCGCGGCCCGTGGGCAGGGCCAGCGTCAGAGGTATTCCAGCCCCGCGCCCACTTTCGCACCATCCTCGAAATCCATGAGTCGCCAGGCTGCGATCCGGGAGACGTGCGCCGCGATCCCGGCAGGGCGCGCGCGGCGCAACCCGTCGGACCCCCGCACTGCCGCGCTTTCCCTCGTGGTTACGAGCGTCTACCATGGGGGCCCGATGAAGGTTCTCCTGGCCGACGACCACGCCATCCTGCGCCACGGTCTGCGCGCCATCCTGGAGCGCGCCGGCGTCGAGGTCGTCGGCGAGGCGGCGAACGGCCGGGACGTGCTCGCCGTCGCGCGCCGCCTGCGTCCGGACGTCGTCGTCATGGACATCTCGATGCCCGAGCTCAACGGCATCGACGCCACGCGGCAGCTCGTCGCCGAGATGCCGCACGTGAAGGTGCTCGGCCTGTCGATGCACTGCGACCGGCGCTACGTGCTCGCGATGTTCCACGCGGGCGCGGCGGGCTACCTCTTGAAGGACTCCGCGTCGGACGAGCTCATCACCGCCGTGCAGGCGCTCGGGCGCGATCAGAAGTACGTGAGCCCCGCCATCGCCGATGTCCTCGTGGAGGCCTCGGCGGAAGGCAAGGCGGCGCGGGCCGTGACGCACCGGCCGCTCTCGGCCCGCGAGCGCGAGGTCCTGCAACTGCTCGCCGAGGGGCATGGCTCGAAGGAGATCGCCTCGCACCTCTCGATCTCGGTGCCGACCGTCGAGACCCACCGGCGCCAGATCATGCAGAAGCTCGGGCTGCACACGATCGCCGAGCTGACGAAGTACGCCATCCGCGAGGGGCTCACCTCGGTGGATCGCTAGGCGACGGGGACTGCGTGTCGGAGCTCGCGCCCGCACCGTTCCTCGCGCTCGCGGCGCTCGGCTGCGCGCTCGGGGCTTGCACCGGCGACGAGCCCGCGCCGGCGCGCTGTGCCGGGCTCGCGCCCGACGCGTGCGCCGCGGCGCTCGTCGCCGAGATGAGCCTCGCGGACAAGGTCGCGCAGATGCACGGCACCAGCATCGTGCCGGTCGGCGGGCTCTACCTCACCGCCGACGACGCGCGCCTCGGCATCCCCGGGTTTCGCATGACCGACGGGCCGCGGGGCGTGCGCGCCGGCTTCGCGACCTGTTTCCCGGTCGCCATGGCGCGCGGCGCCACCTGGGACCCCGCGCTCGAGGAGCGCGTGGGCGAGGCCATCGGCGCCGAGGCTGCGGGCAAGGGGGCCAACGTCCTGCTCGCGCCCACGATGAACCTGCTGCGCCACCCGGCGTGGGGGCGCGCGCAGGAAACCTATGGCGAGGATCCGGTGCACCTCGGCGCCATGGCGGCGGCCTTCGTCACGGGGGCGCAGCGGCACGTCGTCGCGAATGCCAAGCACTTCGCCCTGAACAGCATCGAGGACACGCGCCTCGACGTCGACGTGACGGTGGACGAGCGCACGCTGCGCGAGATCTACCTGCCCCACTTCGCGCGCGTCGTGCGCAGCGCCGGGGTGGGCTCGGTGATGAGCGCCTACAACTCGGTGCAGGGCGCCTACTGCTCCGAGAACGAGCACCTCTTGCGGGACATCCTGAAGGGCGAGTGGGGCTTTCGGGGCTTCGTGATGAGTGACTGGGTCTTCGCCGTGCACGGCACGGCGAGCTCGGCGCTCGCGGGGCTCGACGTCGAGATGCCGCTCGGCGCGTACTACGGTGCGCCGCTCGTCGCCGCGGTCGACGCCGGAGAGGTGCCGCTCGGGGTGGTCGACGAGGCCGTGACGCGCATCCTCCACACCAAGCTCGCCTTCGGCCTCGGCGGCGCGCCGACCGTCGGCCCCGAGGTCGTCGAGAGCGCCGAGCACGCCGCGCTCGCGCGCGAGGTCGCGCGCGCGGGCATGGTGCTGCTGAAGAACGAGGCCGGGGCGCTGCCGCTCGACCCCGCGAGCCTGGGCCGCGTGGCGCTCGTGGGCGCGCTCGCCGCGGTCGCGAACCTCGGCGACGAGGGGTCGAGCGCGGTGCACCCCTCGCACGCCGTGAGCCCGCTCGCCGGTCTCAGCGCCGCGCTCGGGGCGAGCCGGGTGACGGCCGTCCCGAACGACGCCCCCTCGGCCGCCGAGCTCGCGGACGTCGCGGCGGCGGACGCGGCCGTGGTCGTCGTCGGCCTCACCTCGGCCGACGAGGGCGAGAACCTCGGGACGAAGGGCGGCGACCGCGCGAGCCTCGCCCTGCCGCCGGCGCACGAGGCGCTCATCGCGGCCGTCGCGGCGGTGAGCCCGCGCACGATCGTGGTGATCGAGGCCGGTGCGTCCGTGACGATGCAGAGCTGGCTCGCCTCGGTGCCGGCCGTGCTCATGGCCTGGTACCCGGGGCAGGAGGGCGGACACGCGCTCGCGGACCTCTTGCTCGGCGCGAGCTCGCCCTCGGGCCGGCTGCCCGTGAGCTTCCCCGTCGCGGAGCAGGACCTGCCGCTCTTCGACCACGTCTCGCACGCCGTGACCTACGGCTACGACCACGGCTACCGCCACCTCGACCGGAACGGCACGGCCCCGCTCTTCCCCTTCGGCTTCGGCCTCTCCTACACGAGCTTCGACTTCGCGGAGCTCTCGCTCGCGAGCTCGAGTGTGCCGGCGGACGGCACGCTCGAGGCGACGGTGCGCGTGACGAACACGGGCGCGCGCGCCGGCGACGCGGTCGTCGAGCTCTACGTCGCGCAGCCCGGCGTCGCGGTCGTGCAGCCGTCACGGGTGCTCGCGGCCTTCGCGCGCGCCCCGCTCGCGCCGGGCGAGTCGGCGCTCGTCCCGCTCGCGGTGCGGGTCGCCGATCTCGCGTACTGGGACGAGGCGACGGGTGCGTTCCGCGTCGAGCCCGGCAGCTATGGCGTCGAGGTGGGGAGCTCCGCGCGCGAGCTGCCGCTCACCGCGACCTTCACCGTGCCCTGAGCCGTCGCCGCGCCCGCTGGCTCCGGTGGTGCTTGACGGCGCGCGGCGGGCTTCGTACCCGGCGGGGCATGCAGAACGCGGAGCAGCGGGAGACCCCGGCGGGCGAGGAGCTCGACTACGTCGTCGTGGGCGGGGGCTCCGCGGGGTGCATCGTGGCCGCCGAGCTCGCGCGCGATCGGGCGACGCGCGTCCTTCTGCTCGAGGGCGGAGACGCCGCGGACGCCAACCCCGAGACCTTGCTCGCCGACGGCTACAAGGACGCCTTCGTCAACGAGCGGCTCATGTACGAGCGCTTCAGCGTGCCGCAGGCCGCGTGCGGGGGCCGGCGCTGGTTCCTCGGCTCGGGCCGCGGCATGGGCGGCAGCGGGGCCGTCAACGCCATGGTGTACACGCGCGGCGCGCGCGAGGACTACGAGGAGTGGCCCGTCGGCTGGCGCTGGGACGACGTCGTGCCCGCCTTCGAGGCGCTCGAGCGCGTCCTGCGCGTGCGGCGCCGCGAGCCCACGCGCGTCACCGAGAGCTGCGTCGCGGCGGCCGAGGAGGCGGGCTTCCGCCGCAAGGAGGATCTCAACGACGGCGATCTCTCGGGCGTCCTCGGCTACGAGTGGATGAACTTCGACGGCGCGGAGCGGCGCTCGTCCTACGTCTCCTTCCTGCGGGCACTGGGCGCGCGGGCGAACCTCGAGGTGTGGACCGGGACGCGGGCCCTGCGCGTCCTGTTCCGCGAGCGGCGGGCCGTCGGCGTCGAGTACCGCCGGCGCATGCGCGACGGCTCGCTCAGGGTCGGGCGGGTCGCGGTGCGGGGCGAGGTCGTGTGCACGGCCGGCGCGCTCGAGACCCCGCGGCTGCTCATGCTCTCGGGGGTCGGGCCGGGCGCGTGGCTTCGAGCCGCCGGCATCCCCACGGTCGCGGACGCGCCCGCGGTCGGGCGGAACCTGCACGACCACCCGAACGTGCAGCTCTTCTTCCTCGGCAAGCGGCGCGTCGACTGCCTCTACCCGGAGCTCTACGGCTTCCACCGTGCCGGCGCGGGCCGGCACCTCTGCGCGGGTCAGTCGGACAGCTGCTACGTGTTCTACCCCGGGCCGTCGTCGTTCAAGGAAGGGGTCGTGAAGCTCCTGCCGGCGATGGTCCTGCCGGAGCGGCTCTACGCGCTGCGGCCGCTCGTCGCCGGGTTGCGCGGCGCGCTCGCGGCCGTCTTCGGCTCCCCCCTTGCGCGCGCCGTCGTGCGGCAGCTCTGGGGCATCGTCGTCATCCTCGGCAAGCCCCGGAGTCGCGGCACCCTGTGCGTCACCTGTCCCGATCCCGAGGCGCCCGCGGCGATCGATCCCTGCTACTTCAGCCACCGCGACGACCTCGAGACCGTCGTGCGCGGCGTCGGGCTCGCGCGTCGCATGGCGGCGACCGCGTCGGCGCGCGCCATGGGGGCCTTCGAGCTCATGCCCGGAGCGCGCGTGCGGGACGACGCGGCGGTCGCGGAGTTCGTGAAGGACAACGCGATGACGACCTACCACTACGCCGGGACCTGCGCGCTCGGCGACGACGGGGCGGTGGACGGTGCCCTCCGCTTGCGCGGCGTCGAGGGCGTGCGCGTCGCCGACGCGTCCGTCATCCCCACGACGCCAGTCGCGGCGCTGAACGCCCCGAGCATGATGATCGGGCTCCGGGCCGCCGGGCTCGTGCGGCAGGGGCGCTGAGGGCGCCAGCGTCGGCGTGCGGGTGGATGACGCTCTACGTCGACTCCGTCACGGCGCAGTGACTACGCTCCCGAGGTGCCACGCCCGGAGCGACCGACCGCCTCGGCTGCGACCTCGCTCGTCGTCGGGTGCCTCGCGGCGGCGCTCGCGCTCGCGGCCTGCGAGCCTTCGGCACCACCGACCCCGGAGGTCGTCGTCGGGCCGGGGCCGTGCGAGCTCGAGGTCGCCCGCGCCAACCGGGGGCGCCCGGCGGAGCAGGGCGACCCCGAGATCTGCGCGGCGCGGTGCCAAGCCGGGGACGCGCGGAGCTGCGTCGCGTACGGCCTGATGCTGTACGTGACCAGCGACTGGGCGCCGGCGCGGGACCTCGCGGCCTGGCATTTCGAGAACGCGTGCACGGCGGGCGTCGCGGCCGGATGCGCGCTCCTCGGCGAGATGCTGGCGCAAGGGTTCGCGTCCGAGGGACCCGCCGTCCGGTTCCTGACCCTCGGCTGCGACGGCGGCGACCTCGAGGCCTGTCACGGCCTCGCGCGCCTGCTCGCGCGCGACTCGGCCGCGCAGTGCCCCACGTGCCGGTACCTCGTGACGAAGGACCCGGCGCGCGCCGCCGCCTTGTTCGAGCAGGTGTGCGGCGCCGGCGTCGATCGGGCCTGCTACGAGCTCGCCCTCGCGTACGAGCATGGCCGCGGGGTGAGCCAGGACCTGGCGCATGCCGCGGAGCTTCACGCCGGCGCCTGCGAGGCGGAGGTGCCCGAGGCGTGTGCGCGCGTGGGCGTCCTCTACCTCGAGGGCCGGGGCGTCGAGCGCGATCCGGCGCGCGCGGCTGCGCTCCTCGCCCGCGGCTGCGCGCTCGGTGACGCGGCGTGCTGCGCCCGGGCGGGGCGCTCGGCGCCCCCACCGCGGCGTCCGTGAAGGCGGCCACGGACTGGCGCTCTCACCCGAGCGCGCGCGCGAGCTCCGCGAGCGTGCGCTCGACCGCCTCGAGGCCGTTCTCGAAGCGCTCGGAGGCGAGCGTGCGGCGCGTGAGGCGCATGTCGGGAGTGAGCCGGTAGGGCGAGGCCTTCTCGCGCAGGAGCGCGGCGAGCTTCTTCGGATCGAGCGGCGTGTCGTCGCGCAGGTGCAGGGTCACCCCCTTGTGGCTCGCCTCGCAGCCGAGCACCTTCAGGGCGCGGAGCTCGGTCTTGGCCTGCATGAGGCGCAGGAAGCGGCGTGCCTCGGCGGGTGCCACGCCGAAGCGGTCCTCGATCTCGCGGCCGATGTCGCCGATGTCGTCGGCCGAGGCGGCGCTCGCCAGGCGCTTGTAGAGCGACAGGCGCACGCCCACGTCGGGCACGTAGCTCTCGGGCAGGTAGGCCTCGGCGTCGAAGGACAGCTCGGGGTCCACGTCGTGGACGACGGGCTCGCCGCGGAGCTCCGCGACGGCCTCGGCGAGCATGTCGCAGAACAGCTCGAAGCCCACGCTGGCGACGGCGCCGCTCTGCTCGGCGCCGAGGAGATCGCCCGCGCCGCGCAGATCGAGGTCGAGCGAGGCGATCTCGAGACCGCTGCCCACCTCGCTGTAGCGCTCGAGGGCCTCGATGCGGATCTTGGCCTCGTCGTTGAGCGGCTGACTCGGCAGCACGAGGTAGCAGTAGGCGCGCTCGCGGGCGCGGCCCACGCGTCCGCGCAGCTGGTAGAGCTGGCCGAGTCCGAAGAGGTCGGGGCGATCGATGAAGATCGTGTTGCAGCGCGGGATGTCGAGGCCGTTCTCGATGATCGCTGTGGCGCACAAGACGTCGTAGTGGCCCGCCACGAAGTCGAGCATCACGCGCTCGAGCTGTCGCTCCCCGAGCTGCCCGTGCGCGATGCCGATGCGCGCCCGCGGCACGAGGGCGCGCAGCCGCTCGGCGCGCTCGCCCAGCCCCTCGATGCGATTGTAGACGTAGAAGGCCTGCCCGCCGCGCCCGAGCTCGCGCAGCAGGGCCTCGCGGATCACGCCCTCTTCGAAGCGCGTGACCATGGTGCGCACGGCGCGGCGATCGGCGGGCGCCGTGGCGATGAGCGACAGGTCGCGCAGCCCCGACATCGCCATCTGCAGCGTGCGCGGGATGGGCGTCGCCGTCAGCGTGAGCACGTCCACGTTGGTCTTGAGCGCCTTGATGCGCTCCTTGTGCGCCACGCCGAAGCGCTGCTCCTCGTCCACGATGAGCAGGCCGAGGTGCTTGAAGTGCACGTCCTTCGAGAGCAGGCGGTGGGTGCCGATGACGATGTCGACGCTGCCGTCGCGCAGGCCGCGCACGGCGGCGTCCTCGGCGCGCTTCGACACGAAGCGCGACAGGGTCGCGATGCGGACCGGGTAGTCCGCGAGGCGCGCCTCGAAGGTGGCTGCGTGCTGCTGCGCGAGGACGGTGGTCGGGCAGAGCACGGCCACCTGCCGGCCGCTCGCGGCGACGCGCATGGCAGCGCGCAGGGCGACCTCGGTCTTGCCGAAGCCGACGTCGCCGCACACGAGGCGATCCATGACGCGCGCGCTCTCGAGATCGGAGCTCACCTCCGCGATGGCGCGCGCCTGATCGTCGGTCTCCTCGTAGGGGAAGCTCGCCTCGAAGGCGGCGTAGTCCGCGTCGGGCGGCGGGGTGGGCACGCCCACCGCGGCCTGGCGCGCCGCGTAGAGCCGCAGGAGCTCGTCCGCCATCTGGCGCACGCTGCCCTCGGCCCGGGCCTTCTTCTTCGCGAAGGTCGCGCCGCCGAGCCGGTCGAGCTTCGGCTCGGCCGCGTCGCCGCGGAACTTCTGGATCTGGTTCAGCCGGTAGACGGGCAGGTAGAGCTTGTCGCCCCCGGCGTACTCCACGACGATGAGATCGAGCATCTGCCCGCCGTGCTCGCGGTGCACGAGCCCGCGGTAGCGCCCGACGCCGTGCTCGACGTGCACGACGGCGTCGCCCGTCCCGAGCGCGCGCAGATCGTCGAGCAGCTCCGCCGCGCGGCGCTTCTTCTGCTTGCGGCGGTGCGCGCGCGTGCCGAAGACCTCCTCCTCGGTGACGAGCACGAGCCCCTCGAGCGGCGCCACGACCCCGCGCGCCAGCGGGCCCACGACCACGTGCAGCGTGGGCGCGCCGCTCGTCGGCGCGTCGAAGAGCCGCTGCTCCGGCCCGGCGAGCGAGAGGCGCGGGGCGAAGTCGCGGTTCGCGAGCAGTCCGGCGAGCCGCTCGGCCTGTGCGCCGGTGCGCGCCGCGAGCACGACCGACAGCCCACGCTCGAGCCAGGCGGCGATGCGCACCGCGAGGGGCTCGAGGCTCGCGCCGTGCCCGGCGCTCCGGCGCGCCGTCGCGAGCGCGAGGGCGAGCTCGGCCTGGTCGCTCGCGCACAGCGTGGGCGTGTCGGTGTGCGCGACGGCGAAGCGGTCGAGGTCGCCCGCGTCGGTCGCCGTGCTCGTGCCGTCGCCCGCCTCGGGTGCGGCGCTCGCGACGACGCTGCTCCGCGACACCGAGAGCGTCGTCACGCCACCGAGCCAGCGCGCCAGCTCCTCGGGCTCGGCGTAGAAGGCGGCGCGCGGAAAGTGCGGCGCCTCGCGGCGCGCGAGCCGGTCCTGCTCGGCGCGCGCGAGCTCGCTGCGGAGCGCCTGCGCGATCGCCTCGGGGTCGTCGAGCACGACGAGCGCGTCGGCGGGCAGGGACAGGAACAGCGGTGCGAGCTCGGCGAAGGCCGGCACGTAGCCCGCCGAGCCGAAGAAGGTCCGCCCGAGCGTGACGTCCTCGATGAGCTGCCGCGTGCGGATGCTCGGCCAGTCGGCGCCGTCGCACAGCTCGCGCAGCCGCTCCGCGGCCGCGAGCACGCGCTCGGGCGACAGGATGGCCTCGCGCGCCGGGGGCAGCCAGAGCTCGGCGAGGGCCGCGCCGCTGCGCTGATCCTCGGGGTCGAAGCTCCGGATCTCCATGACGAGCTCGCCGTAGAGCTCGACGCGCGCCGGCCGCGCCGCGCCCGCGGGCCAGAGATCCACGAGCCCGCCCCGCAGCGCGAAGGTCGCGGGGTCCTCGACGAGCGGGCTCCGGTCGTAGCCGAGGGCCGTGAGCCGCGCGGCGAAGGCGTCGCGATCGATCTCGCTGCCGGGCCGCAGGCACGTGGCCTCGGCCTCGGCATCGGCGCGGCCGAGCGTCTTCCGGCACAGCGCCGCGGCGCTCGCGACGAGCACGCGCGGCGCGCGCCCGAGCGCGAGCACGAGCGCGAGCGCGAGCCGCTCCTGTGCCGGCCGCCGGTCGGGCAGGAGCTCGGCGTAGGGCGAGGCCTCCTCGGCCGCGAGCACGCGCAGGCGCGCCCGCTCGGGCTCCTCGACGAGCGCACCGAGCACGAAGGCGAGGTCGCCGGCGAGCGTGTGCGCGTCCTCGGCGCTCGCGCCGACGACGACGACCGGGCGCGACGTCTGGCGCACGAGCTGTCGCACGCACAGGGCGGTCGCCGAGCCCGCCGCGCCCGTCACGCGCAGCGTGCCCGCCGCGGCGCCCGCGAGCCGCGCCCCGAGCGTGGTCGCCCGCACGCCCCGCGCGAGGTCGGCAGGCAGCGCGCTCGTGCCGGGGCCC
>JACRDA010000322.1 GCA_016212965.1 Myxococcales bacterium | reverse complement strand
CGTGGCGCTGCTGCTCGGCGCCGGGACCGCGCTCGCCGAGCCCTCGGGCGCGGGGGTGCTGCTCGTCGCGCCCTCGGCAGCGGCACTCGCCGTGGGCGCGGTCGCGCTCGGCTCGGCGGCGCCGCTCGCCGACGCTGCGGCCGTGCCCGTCGGGGCGTCGTCGCTCGGCTCGGGTGGCGCGGCGCAGGCCACCGTGTCGTCGCGGTCGGCGCGGGACGATGGCAGCAAGAAGCGCGAGCCTGTGGCAAAGTAGAGCACCGTGTTGGCGCCGAGCACGAACACCGCGATCCCGACGAGCCCGAAGAGCATCGCGGCCCGGCGCTGCGCGCGGCGCGAGATGACGATGCCCCACGACACCGCAAAGCTCCAGAGCCCGTTGGCGAAGTGAAACGCGCAGGCGGCGATCCCGAGCACGTAGGCGAGCGCGGCGAGCGGCACGCCGCCCCGCGTGGTGGACAGATCGCGGCACAGCGACGCGTACAGCTCGGAGGGCGCCACGCGCCCGGCGGTGACCCCGACCCACTGCGTGTAGAGGTGGTAGCCGATGAACGCGAGGGCGAAGAGGCCCGTCACCCGCTGCAGCGTGTACATCCAGTTGCGCGAGTGCGGGTAGGCGCGCACGTTGTGGCGCGCCCCGAGGCCGAGCACGACGCCGTAGAGCGCGTGGAAGCCGAGCGAGGCGAGGAGCAGGATCTCGAAGACGAGCAGGTACGGGGTGCGCTGCAGCCCGTCGACCATCTCGCCGTAGGCGCGCTCGCCCTGCAGCGCCCGCGCGTTCGTCCAGAGGTGGAAGACGAGGAAGGCCCCCACGGGCAGGACCCCCGACAGCGAGTGCAGCTTGCGCAGCACGAAGCCGAGCTGACTCGGGCGCGCCCGGGCGTTCGGGCTCGGTGTTTCTCTCGCGGCGGGCTCTGGCACGGGTCGGTCGCTTCGCTCGGGGCGGCTCTCTCGGGCGCGCAGGGTGGCCATCGGCGGCAGAGCGCGTCAAGCATCCGCCGCGGCGCGGCACACTGGGCCGCCGCGGTGCTCGTCGCGCTCGCGGCTGCGAGCTGTTCGGCCGGCCCCGGGGATCGGCCTCCGCCGGTGAGCGCGCTCGCGACCGACGTGGCGGTGGAGCGCGAGTTTCGCCGCCTGCTGCGCGAGTGGCTCGCCGCGAGCGCCGACGAGCGCGCGAAGGTCGATCAGGAGCTCGAGGTGTTCGTCCGCGAGCACATCGCCGGCGAGGTGGAGCGCTACGCGCTCGTGCTGCGCGCCTGGAACGCGCTCGAGCAGGGCGACGACGAGGTCGCCGCCGCGACGGCCCGCGAGGTGCGCGCCGGCGCACCCGGCGTGGTCCAGGACCTCGGCACCTTGGTCCTCGGCGCCGCCGAGCGGCGCCTGGGGCACCACCTCGTGGCCCTCGAGATCCTGACGCCGTTGCTGCACAAGATGCTCGACGACTTCGCCACGGCCCTGCTCGACGAGGAGCTCTGCGAGGCGGCGATCGGCGCGGGCAAGCCGAGGCCTGCCGTCCACTTCATGGAGTCGTGGCTGCGCGAGACCGAGCCGGGTGCGCGGCCGCGCGTCGCGGCGCGCATCCGCGAGCTGCTCGGGCGCCTGCCGCTCGACGTGCTGCGCAGCGCGGCGCTCGACGGGTCCGTGCTCGCGGCGCCCCGCACCGACGACCAGCCGGGCTTCGCGGAGCTGCTCGTCGGCGAGCTCGCCCGCATCGCGACGCGGCTGCGCGAAGTGGAGCTCGCCCGCCTCCTGCTCGACCGCTTCGGCGGCCTGCTCGGCGCGAGCGGCGAGGCGGTCGCGCGCCTCGCGGCCGAGACCATCCGCGCGCGCGTCGCGAAGGACACGGTCGGCCTCTTGCTGTCCCTGCGCAACGAGGAGATGGCACGGCGCAGCGCCGAGGTGTCCGCCGGCGTCGCGTTCGGGCTCGGTCTGCCGCGCGTGGAGGCCCACCTCGTGAGCCGCGCGACGCGCGGCACGGAGCCCGCCGAGGTGTACACCGCGCTCGCCGCGCTCGCGGCCGGAGGTGCCTCGATCCTCGTCGCGGGCATCGACCCCGAGGAGGTGGTGGCCGTGGCCGAGTTCGCGCGGCGCGAGGAGCTGCCGGTCCTGTTCCTGCAACCCCCTCCCACGGACGTCGACTCGGACTACGCCTTCGCGGTCGGCGACGATCCGGCCGCGAACGACGCCCTGTTGCTGTCGGCGCTCGCCGCCCGCGGCGCCGGCCGCGTCGTGCGCTTCGGGCGCGCCGAGGAGGGGCTCAGCCGACCGCCGGTCGCCCCGGGTGGCGGCTTCGACGTGGTCGACCGCGCCTGCGATCGCACGGCCACCGCCACGGCGCTGCGCGCCCTCGGCGCCGGCGCCGTGCTCGTCGTCGACGGCGCCGCGTGCGGGGCCGAGGTCGCCGATGCCGCGCACGCGGCCGGTGCCGTGCTCGCCGTCGGCCTCGGCGTGCCGCGCATGGGGGCCCTGGGCTCGCTCGGCCTCGCGGCGGGCCTTTACCCCGTGGGCGTGGCCGGTACGCCGGAGCTCGAGGGTTGGCTCGCGGCCCGCAGCCTGCCGCCGAGCTGGTGGTCGGCGCTCGGCCGCGATGCGGCCGCCCTCGCCTGGCGCGCGGTGCGCCAGCTCGACGCGGCCGCGACCGACGATCCGACCAAGGTCACGGCCGTCCGGCGCCGCGCCCGCGACACCCTCGGCGGCGTGTTCGAGGCGCTGTGGACGAGCGAGGCGCACGGCTTCGACGCGCGGCGCCGCATCCCGCGCACGCTGCGCGTGGTCGGCAGCGAGGGGCGCCGGTCGCCGTGAGGTCCCGCGAGGAGCGCGGCGTCGACCCCGCGGCGCCGGCCGAGCCCGTGGCGCGTCGGGCCGCGCTCGTCGTGCCGCTGCCGCGCCGGCGCGACACCGTGCACCTCGCCCAGGCGCTCGCTCCGGCGCTCGCGCCCGGCGACCTGCTGGTCCTCACCGGCGACCTCGGCGCCGGCAAGACCTTCTTCGCGCGCGCGCTGCTGCGGGCCCTCGGTCTGCCGACGACGGTCGCGGTCACGAGCCCGACCTTCGGTCTCGTGCAGGAGTACGCCGCGCGCCTGCCGGTGGTCCACGCCGATCTCTACCGGCTCGGCTCGCCGGACGAGCTCCGCGAGCTCGGGCTGCGCGAGCGGCGGGCGGACGCCGTCCTGTGCGTGGAGTGGGGGGCGCCCTACGTGGCCGACCTCGGAGGCGACGCGCTCGAGCTCGCGTTCTGCCTCGAGCCCGGCCGTGCGGTCGTGCTCCGACCGGGCGGGGCCCGGGCGCGCGGGCTCGCCCGGGCGGCCGCGGGTGGGCCCGACCGACGAGCCGCCCGCGCGCGCGGGCGCGCGTGCTAGAAGGCGCGTCGTGGCGGCCGGCGGGCAAGGAAGAGGAGTCGTGGCGAGCCTGCGCTCGCTCTTCGACCCGGTGCTCGATTTCCTCGACAACCTCGGCAAGATCGTCGCGCTGACCGCCCGCACCGTCTTGTGGCTGTTCCGCCCGCCCTTTCGCTTCTCCCAGGTCCTGAACGCCATGGACTTCGTCGGCGTGCAGTCGATCTTCATCGTGGCGCTCACCGGGACCTTCAGCGGCATGGTGCTCGCCCTG
The DNA here is from genome assembly GCA_016212965.1 of Myxococcales bacterium. Classification (GTDB taxonomy): domain Bacteria; phylum Myxococcota_A; class Polyangia; order Polyangiales; family Polyangiaceae; genus JACRDA01. Next base: position 2,764 of record JACRDA010000322.1, on the reverse strand, counting down.
CAGATGACGCACGCCCTGCGCGCCTTCTCGGCCGAGGGGCGCGTGGGCGGCATCGTGTCGCTCAGTCTCTCGCGCGAGGTGGCGCCGGTGTTCGCCGCCATCATGGTCACGGCGCGCGCCGGCAGTGCCATGGCGGCCGAGCTCGGCAACATGCGCGTCACCGAGCAAATCGACGCCATCACGACGATGGGCGTCAGCCCGGTGCAGTACCTCTTGAGCCCGCGCTTGCTCGCCTGCGTCGTGATGGTGCCGCTCCTGTGCGTGCTCTACACCGCGGTCGGCATGGTGGGGGCCTACGTGGTCGGCGTCAGCTGGATGGGCGTCGACCCCGGCGTCTTCATGCAGAGCGTCAAGGACTTCACGGTCCCGAAGGACGTCTTCATGGGGGTCGTGAAGTCCGCCGTGTTCGGCTTCATCATCTCGGCCATCGCCTGCCGCCACGGCTTCTACGCCGCGGGCGGTGCTCGGGGCGTCGGCCGCGCCACCACCAACGCCGTCGTCCAGACCTGCGTCACCATCCTCGTCACGAACTACCTGCTCACGCAGGCGCTCATCGACGTCGAGCTGTAGCGGGGGCGGGCACGGACGCGCCCCGCTTCAGGGCGACCGCCGGACGAACGCCGCCACGTCGGCCGCGAGGTCGCGCGGGGGCGACAGCGGCTCGACGATCGCGACCAGCGTGCGGCGCGCCGCGGGGTTGACCAGCCAGAAGGCAGGCGGGACGCGCAGGGCGGCGACCAGCAGATCGCCCTCGTAGTAGTCGCCAGAGGACAGCGGCTCCCGGGCCAGCACCTCGAGCGCGATTGGCACGAGGTACGGTAGATCGATGCCCTGTCCAATCATGATGCGCAGGTCCTCGACCGAGTAGCTCCGGAGCGGCTGCTCGTCGTGGAGTCGGTGGCAGGTGGTCACGAGGTGAGACGGGAAATCGGGCGGCCCGAAGCGCACGCCGCAGAGCGCGACGAGCGGCTTTCGGCGGTTCACGCCCGGGACGATCGGCCGCGCCTCCCAGCAGCGCGCAAGGTGCGCGCGGCGCTCCCGCTCGGGCTCGGGCATCGTTGACCGGCGTCTCCCCTCGCTACGCGCCCGCCTGCCACCACTCGGCCAGATCGAGCTCCGCGACGTCGAAAGGCTCGACCCGCACCTTCTCCTCGTCGCCGAAGACGCCGACCTCGAGCCACTGCCCGGCGACGAGCCGACTCGCGGTGAGCGTGTGGGCCTCGGGGTCGACGTACCAGAGCCAGCGCACCCCGGCGCGCGCGTAGAACGGGCGCTTCTTCAGCTGGTCGTAGCCGCGGCTCGCCGGGGAGAGGATCTCGCACACCCACTCGGGCACGACACGGATGGGCTCGTCGGCCGGGAGCGCCGGCAAGCTCTCGCGGCGCCAGCCCGCCAGGTCGGGCGCGACCTCGGGCGCTCCCGGCAGCTCGATCCCGGGCTCGACCAGGATCCACCAGCCCCCGGGTCCGCCACGCCCCCGCTGGTACGGTCCCCCGACGTCGCTGCCGATGAGCAGCTCGATGTTGGCGTGGCGTGCGCGCGGCCGCGGCTGCACGAAGAGCTCTCCGTCGAGGATCTCGCCCTTCAGCCCCGGCGGCAGCGCTTCGAGATCGGCGTGCGTCGCGGGCCGGCCGAGCTTCTGCGCCAGGCTCATGCTTCAGGATAGCTCACTCCGCTCCGGGCGAGGGCTCCGAAGTGGCACGGAGCGGGTGGCGCAAGCGGCCGTTCCGCGGCGAGAGGACTACGGGCTACCGGCTCCAGACCACAGCGGAGATTCCGGTCGAGGTAGGTCGCCCCGAGCGCACGCGTGGTTGCGCCCTTGTCTCCAATCAGACCCGCAGGCGCACCAGGAGGAAGCGCCGGACCGCGCGCGGTGCGGGCACCACCTGCACCCGCGACGCGCCGTCGACCAGCGACGCGGGCATGACGAACAAGAGGTAGTCCTCGGGAGCCGCCGCCGCGCGGCGCGCCGGCAGCTCGCGCGCGGCCTCGGGTCCGAACAGATCGTTCGCCCAGGCGCGGTCGAAGGCTGCGACCTCGGCGGCGGTGAGACCCACCTGCCGCATCGCCGCGTCGAGGGCACGTCGCACCTCGCCGACGTCCGTGCCGGTCGGCGGCGCCGCGGTCACCGACTCTCCGAGCGCCGGCGGTGCGATCGTCGCGACGGTCACGACACCGGCGTCGTTGTGCACGTAGTGGATCGCGCCGACGAGGTCGCTCGCCCGCGCGTGGGTGATCGCGAGGTCGGAACCGCGCACCGAGACCTCGTACGGCAGCTCGGGCGGCGGGCCGGAAGCGCGATAGAAGAGGTGATTGAAGGCCGCGCCCGCGCGCTCGATGCAGGCCGCGTCCGCCGCCTCGTAGCGCGCGAGCTCGGCCGCCTCGCACAGGCCGTCGGGCGTGCGGCACTCGGGGGCGTCACGGGTGGGTGCACCGCTCACGCGGCACGCCTCCGGGCGGACGCGGAGCCCGGTCCAGGCGAGCGTCGCCCCATCCGCGGACAGCGCCCCGGCGGGAAAGTGCTCCACGAAGCCCGGCCGTGCGGTCGTGACCGTCACGCTCGCCTCGAGCGCCGGCGTGCCCTCGGCGAGGTGGAAGTAGAGGACGGGCTTGCGCCGCGGCGCGTACCAGTTCGTCGGGCCCGAGGGCGGTCCGGCGAGCAGGCGCGCCCCGCTCGGCCCCACGTCGACGAGACCCCACTCGTGCACGTCGAAGACGCCGGGCGCGGGCGCCGCGGGGGCGCTCGGCGCGCTCGAGGCCGCCG
>JACRDA010000314.1 GCA_016212965.1 Myxococcales bacterium | reverse complement strand
TGTGCCTCGCGGTGGAGGCCGGGCCCGCGCCCGCCGACGTCGCGGCGGCCGCGGCGCTCTTCGCGTCCGAGCGCCTCGACGTGCGGGCGGCCGCGCTCGCCGCGGCGGGCTGCGCCGGATGGCCGGAGCTCGCCCCCGCGCTCCGCGAGCGCGCCGCCTCGGAGCCCGACGCGCGGCTCCGGGCGCACGCCGCCGCGCTCGCCGCGCTCTCGGCCGCACCGCGCTGAGGGCGCGAGGCCGGCCGTCGCTTCGCTCGCTCGGCTGGGCTACGCTCCGCGCGCCCCCGAAGGCCCGAGGATCCCGCCCGATGGCGACGTGTCCGCAGTGTGGCACTGCCTATCCCGAAGGCACCCAGGTGTGCGCCCGCGACGGCGCGCTCCTGCCGCAGGCCTTCGCGCCGCGCGAGGTCGCCCCGGGCGACATGATCGGCGACTACCGCGTCGAGGCGAAGATCGGCGAGGGCACCTTCGGCAAGGTGTACCGCGTGGTGCAGCCGGTCATCGGCAAGCGCGCGGCGATCAAGGTGCTGAACCCCGAGTACTGCACGAACCCCGAGTGGGTCGGGCGCTTCATCGACGAGGCGCGCGCGGTCAACCAGATCCAGAACCGCCACATCATCGACATCTTCGCCTTCGGTACGACCCCGGGCGGCCAGCACTACTTCGCGATGGAGCTGCTCGTCGGCTCGACGCTCGAGCGGCTGCTGCAGACCGAGGGAGCGCTCCCGCCCGCCGTCGCCATCCCGATCCTGCGCAAGGTCGCCCGGGCGCTCGATGCCGCCCACCGCGCGGGCATCGCGCACCGCGACCTCAAGCCCGAGAACGTCTTTCTCTGCGCGGACGACGACGGCACCTTCATCCCGAAGCTGCTCGACTTCGGCATCGCGAAGCTGCTCGACGCGGGGTCCTCGCGCAGTCGCACGCGCACCGGCACGCCCATGGGCACGCCTCTCTACATGTCGCCGGAGCAGTGCCGCGGCGTCGCCGTCGATCACCGCACCGACGTGTACGCGCTCGGGGTCATCGCGCACGAGGCGCTCGCCGGGCGGCGCCCCTTCGACGGCGACAACGTGATGGAGGTGATGCTGGCCCACATGCAGAGCGCTCCGCCCCGGCTGTCGCAGCACGCCCCGCACCTGTCGCCGGCGCTCGATGCCCCGCTGCTCTGGATGCTCGACAAGGACCCCGCGCGGCGTCCGGCGTCGGCCGGCGAGGCGATCGAGGCGCTGGCGCGCGCCGCGAGCGCCGCCGGCTACGCGGTGGATTCCGACCGACCGGGGGCGCCCGCGCGGCGCGAGACCGCCGCCGCGAGCTTCGCTCCGACCGAGGCCTTCCAGGCGATCGCCCCGATGACGGCGCCGGCAGCGGGTGCGGGCCCCGTCGCGACCGTCGGCCAACCGCCCGCGTACGGCGGCCCGCCGACCCCTGGGTATGCGCCGGTCGCGCCGTGGACGAGCGCCCCCGCGACCGGGCCGCTCGGCGGCGGCCCCGCGTACGGCTCGGGCCCCGCCGCGCTCGGTTACGCGCCGCCTCCCGTCCACGCATACCCGGCGGCGGGCGCGGCGCGGACGGGGCCCGGCGTCTACGCGGCCGCGCCCGGCACTGCGCCGCAGCCGCCGACCTCCCGCGCCGGCCTGTTCGTCGGTCTCGCGGTGCTCGGTGTGGCGGCGCTCGCGGGCGTCGTCACGCTCGTCGTGCTCGTGAGCCGGGCGCCCACGCCCGCGCCGAGCGCGTCGTCGCCCGCCCCGGTCGCGACGAGCACCTTCGGGCCCGTCGCGCCCGGCTCGCTCCCGGCCCTCGAGCCGCGCCCCCCGCCGCCTCGGCCGCCCGTCGTCGGCGCCGTCGAGCTCGAGACGACCGATCTGCACGTCGCCGTGCCCACGCCCGAGGGAGCGCGCGAGCTGCACCAGCGTCTGGTCGTCTCGGAGACGGTGCTCGCGGTCCGCCCCGACGGCCGGCTCCGCGAGGCGCGCCTCGAGCTCCTCGAGGGCTCGCTCGCCGACAACACCGGCGTGGCGCGCCCCATGCCCGCCGTGCCGCCCTTGCTCGCGCGGGCCGCCGACGACGGTGGCTTCGCGGTCACCGATGCGCAGGGCGTGCCGCTCTCGAACGACTACGCGGCGCTGCTCGGGACCGGTCGCGCCCTCTTCGCGCGTCACGCCTTCGCGGCGCTCGTCGCCACGGTGCGCCAGCCGGGCGCGCAGGTGCCGCTCCCGCTCGAGGTCGCGGCCGGTCTCGTCTACCTCGAAGCGCCGATGACCGTCCGCGCGGCGAGCTGCAGCTTCAAGGGGCCGGACGACTTCAACGGCCGGGCGGTGGCGACCTACGAGCTCGCCATCGACGTCGATTGCCGCGGTCATGCGCTGTGCCGCACGCTGCACTACGAGGGCGGCGTGGGGCTCGACCCGGCCACGTCGCGCGTGGCCGTGGTCGCGTTCCAGGGGACCTTCGCCACGCCAAGCTCCCCGGTGCCGGACGGCACGTGGAACATCCTCACGGCGATCGCGGCGCCCTGACACGTCCGGCGCGGCGTGGGCGGCGCCGCCCGCCCCTTCTCGCGCCGTCGGGACGCCCCGGGGATGGGATGGCCGACCGGAGCATCTTCACCTGACCGGCGCTTTGGAATATAGCTAGCAACCCACCCCTGGAGGCCACCCTTGCCCGCGAAACTGGACGCTTCCGGCGACATCGAGGTCATCTGCAACATCCACGACCTCGCGCCCGGCAAGATGGCGCGTATCGTGTTCCGCGCCTTCGACGACGCGACGCCGCCGTTCAAGATCCGCATCCGGGCACCGAGCGGCGCCACCATCCTCGAGCGCGTGATCCGCGACCTGCCGACCGGCGGACCCCAGAGCCCACCGCCCATCACCTTCGCGGTCGCCAAGGGCGAGTACCACATCCTGATCACGGACTTCCGCGGCAACGCCGAGGGTGGCGCGACGCTCGTGGTGTCGTAGACGCTCCGGGCATCGCGGCGTCGGGCGGGTTCTGGCGGGGCGACGCACGAGCGGGGCCGCCCCGGCCGGCGTCGGAATCTTGCTCGCAGGTAGGCGACGGCGTTGTACGCTCGTCAGACCTCCCCAGCACACCGCGCGTGAGGAGGTAGTTCCCATGACCGACCCCAAAGAGATCGTGTTCACCATCCCCCTGTCGAAGGGCCGCGTCGCGCGCGTTCCGCTTTCGGTCCTCGAGCAGTACGTGGTCGCCGACGCGGCGAGCGTGCACGCCCCGGACGCGCCCTCCGCGGACGACGTGACGGCGCACAACCTCACGCTGTCGGAGCGCGGCACCGCCGAGTGGCACATCGCCTGGGAGCTCGGCCAGTGCACGGTCACCGACGCGAGCGGCTTCCCGCGCGAGTACTACGCCTGGCACCGCCACCCCTACGGGACGGAGTACGCCGAGCTCTACGAGGGCTGATCCGCCCCGGCGCTGCTATGCGCCTCAGCCTCGTGTTTCGCGCTTTCGGGCGAACACTCGTGGCGCCAGGCTACGGGCCCAAGATCAGTCACATCGTTGTTGCCGGCGAAGTCGGCCACCCCGGCCGACCCAGGGGCCGACCGGCAAGGAGGGGGCCGGGCGAGCCCGGGTTCGTCCGGCTGGTAACTCGGGCTGGCGCACGCAGAGGACAACCGCCAAGGCGCCAAGAGCGCCAAGATGAGCAGAGGGCGCGCAAGGCGCGCAAGAGAGCGCTACGCCGGCGTTTCCCGGGTCAACCGGAACCCCTTATCCTTGGCGCTCTTGGCCCCTCGAGTCTCGTGCCTGCAGTCTGAAGCCTGACCCCCGTAGCCGCGAGACTTTCGCCCGAAAGGGCGAAAGTCGAGTCAGCGCCCGTCACCCGCCGTCCCGACGACGCGCGCGCCGAAGCGCGCCCGCACCTGCGGCGGCGTCGCCTCCGTCGTGGCGCTCACCGCGCCGAGCTCGAGCCGCAGCCCCTCGAAGCTCTTCTTCGACACGAGCTCGAGCAGCGGTCCCAGGTCGAGCTCGTAGCGCAGCTCCTCGCCGCGCAAGAGCTCGCGCACCGTGGGCAACAGATCGCTGAGGCAGGGCGTGAGCACGGTCGTGCCGCCTCGCTCGCGCGCGCAGGCGACGTGCACCTCGCGGATGCGGCCCGCGAGCCGGAGCTGCCGGTCGTGGCTGACGAGCGTCGCGTCGAGGTCCGCCGCACCCACCACGCGGCGCTCTTCCCAGCGCCCGAGCGCCACGTCGGCCACGCGTACTCGGAGGGCGCCGGTCGCGTCGTCGGAGCGCGGCAGCACCACCGGAGGCAGCAGCGGGTCGAAGCCCTCGATGTCGAAGGCGAGCCCCGACACCTCGGCGGGCAGCTGATCGAGCAACAGGCTCGACTGCCCGAGGCGGCGCAGCTGACCCGATTGCCACAGCGCGAACGCGAGCTGGTTCACCGCGAGCGCGTTCGCGACGATCTCGATCTGCGGCTCCTCGCTCGCCGTGCGCGGGCTCGGCACGGGCTCGACGGCGACGACGCGCGGCGGCCCGGGCACGGTCGCGTCGACGAGCGGCGCGCCGAGGTCGATGCCGGCGCAGAGCCGGAGGCCGACGCCGCCCGGTGTCACCCGCGGCGGACCCGCGAGGCGCAGGGTCACGGTGTCGCTCGGCCGCTCGGGGAAGGGCGCGAAGGGCTCGCCGAGCTGGCCGAGCGCGGCGTTGAGCTCGGTCATCACGGGGGCGATGTGCGCCGCGAGCAGGCCGCGCGCCTCGGCCATCACGATGCTCTCGTTCTTGCCGAAGAGCTCGCGGCGCACGAGGTTCACGATCTCGGTCCCGATGAAGGACTCGGTGCGCGCCCGGCCCGCACCCTCGAAGATGGGCTCGAAGGCGCCGCGCGGTCGCACGACGAGCCGTCCGTTCGCCTCGGTGAGGTCGAGCACGCCCGACGCGCCCACCTCGGTGCCGTCGGCGAGGTGGGCGACCGCGCGCACGGTGAGGTGGCCGTCGCGCGGCACGAGGGCGAGCTCGGCGTGGTCGAGCGCCGGCAGGGTCGTGATGGTGACGCCGAGCACGCCGATGGTGAACGGAAAGAGCGGCCGTAGGCGCTCGGCGACCATGGCGCGCAGGCCCGTGGCCCCGCGCGACGGGTCGAAGAGCGCGGCGTTCACGTGGACGGCGAGGCCGCAGGCGTCCAGGGCGCCGCGCGCGACGAACGGCCCGACGAAGAGCGGCAGGGCGACCTCCCGTTCCCAGCGCGCGCCGTACACCGCGCGCCAGCGCCGCAGGGCGAGCCCGGGCTCGTGCCAGTCGAGCTCGCCGCCGAGCTCGAGCCGGGGGAGCAGCGAAGCGGGGCCCATCTCGTAGGCGGGCGCGGCGACCGCGCTCGGTCCCGCGGGCCGCGCGCGCGGGCCCGCCTCGCCCGCGACCACGAGGTGCGAAGCGCTACCCGCGACGCGCACGTGGAGGTCCTCGAGCCCGAGCTGCGCGGCGAGCGCGAGCGGCAGCGCCACCGCCCCAGCGGCCACGAGCCCGAGGCCGAGCACGAGCTCGGTGGCGCGTCGCAGCCTGCGCCGCCGCGTGCTCACGGCGCCGCCTGCTCGGTCAGTGCGAACAGGACCGCGATCGACGCGAGCTCCATCGCCACGATGAACAAGGTGGCGCGCATGACGCTCGAGGTCATGGCGTTCGTCACGTGCTCGGCGCGGTCCTTGTGCGAGCTGCCGCGCGACACCACGATGGAGGCGATGGCGAGGGCGTAGCAGCCGAACAGCCACAGCGCGCGCACGAGGTACGGCCACCGCTCGGGGGCCGGGTCGAGAAAATCGCTCGTGAGCGTCGTCAGTGGATCCGGTACGCCGTAGCGCCGGAACAGCACGAAGCCGCCGATCGTCATCGAGGCCACGAAGGCAGCGGCCGAGACGAGGTAGGCCATCACGAGCCCGAGCCAGCTCGGCGAGAGCAGGTAGCGCGCGGGCGACACGCCGATGCCCTCGAGCGCGACGACCTGCCCGCGCAGCACCTGACCGCCGATCCAGGCGTTGATCGCGCTGCCGCTCGTGGCGGCGAACACGATGGCCGAGATGGGCGGCGCGAGCGACAGGATGTACGAGCCGCCGGTCAGCCTGAGCAGCATCGCCGGCTTGAGGCCCGCGCTCAGGTGCACGACCACGTAGGGCACGGTGATGCCGAGCAACAGCGCCACCGTGCAGTAGAAGGCCAGCGGCTTCAGCAAGCCCTGCCAGAGCGCGAGGCGAAGCACGGTCAGAGACTCGCGGAACAGGTGCGGCCGGAACGCGTCGAGCACGGCGGCTCCCGCGGTCCGGAGCGCGGCGAAGAGCTGCCCGGGCTCGCGCGCGTGTCGGCCCGTCGGCCCGGCGCGGCGCGCGGCCACGAGCCGGCGCTCGAGCTCGTGCTCCACGAGGGCGAGGGCCGCCTGCCGCGCCTCCGGGCTCGCGCGCTCGGCGGGCCCCTTCCAGCCGGGCAGGAGCGGCGCGAGCTTCCGCGTCACGGGGTCGAGGAACAGGAGCTTGTGGCAAGCGCCGGCGGCGAGCGCGACGTCGTGCGTGATGACGAGCATGCCGCAGCGCTGCTCCTCGGCTTGCTTGAGGAGCAGGCGCGCGAGCGACCGCACGCCCGCGGGGTCGAGCCCCACCGAGGGCTCGTCGAGCACGAGCAGTCGCCGCCCCGCTGCGAGCGTGCGCGCCACGGCCACGCGCTGTGCCTGCCCGCCCGCCAGGGCCGCCACGTGCCGCCCCGCGAGCGCCTGGTCGAGCTCGACGGCGGTGAGCCACGGCGCGACGTCGCGCGCCAGGCGCCCGCCCGCCTGCGCGAGCTCGATGTTGCCGCGCACGTCGAGGTGGTCGAAGAGCGCGCCCCGCTGCGGCACGAAGGCGGGCTCCGCCTCGAGCGTCCGCGCTGCGTAGCGGACGCCGTAGCCCTTGCGGCGCAGCTCCTCGGGGGCGAAGAGCGCGCGCAGCACGGTGGTCTTGCCGGCGCCGCTCGGGCCGAGGATGGCGACGATCTCGCCCTCGGCGAGGTCGAGGTCGGTGTCCTCGAGGACCGGCGCGCCACCGGGCAGAGCGACGTGGAGCTTCTCGACATGCAGCAGCACCCGCTCACGCTAAATCACCGCGCGCGATTCTGCACTCCGAACGGGCGCCGGGCTCTGGGCCGCGGGGCGATTCAGGTGCGGCGTCGCGCGAGCGCGAAGGTGCCGGCCAGGACGCACAGGGCGCCGACCACGCCGACCGCCGTCGGCAGCTCCTCGAAGAGCGCGATGCCCCACACGTAGGCGAACACGACCTGCAGGTACCCGACGCTCGTGGCGCGCCCCGCCTGCTCGAGGTGCAGGCCGCGCGTCATGTGCACCTGCGCGAGCTGCGTGAGCACGCCCACCGCCGCGAGGTACAGCCAGGCGCGTCCCTCGGGCCAGACCCACACGGGCAGCGCTGCGGGCAGGGCCGCGCACACGGCCACGAGCGAGAAGTAGAACACGACGACGAGCGGGTGGTCGGTGGCGCGCAGCCCGCGCACGAGCACGTACGCGAAGGCGCTCGACACCGAGCCCGCCACGGCCACGACCACCGGCACCGTGGGGAGCGTTCCCGCGCCGCCGAAGAGAAAGCTGGGCTGTGCCACGAGCACGACGCCACACAGGCTCACGACGGCGCACGCCGCCTGCACCAGCCCGAAGCGCTCGCGCAGTGCCACGGCCGCGACGAGCACCGTGAAGATCGGGCTCGTGTACTGGATGACCGTGGCGTCCGCCAGGGGCAGGTGCGTCACCGCGTAGTAGTGGCAGTAGAGCGCGATGAACCCTGCTACACCCCGCAGGACGAGCAGGCGGCGGTTGTGGCCCCAGAAGGACAGCCGCGCGCGCCGGAGCGCCACCGCGCCGAGCGCGAGCGTCACGACGGCCCGTCCGAGCACGATCATCGGGCTCGGCAGCGTCTGGCCGGCGAGCTTGACGAAGACGCCCATGATGCTGAAGTAGAAGGCAGCCGCCGCCATGTGCCGCAGACCAGCCGAGAAGAGGGCCGCCTTGTGCGGGACGGGGGAGGGCTCGGGCGTCACGGCGGCGCGCAAGCTACTCGCGCTCGGGCCGGAAGGCAGCCGCGGCGCGCGGCGCCTGCGCGGCGGCGGCACGAGGGGCGGCGCGCATGAGTGACGGCGAGGCGCGCAAGCGCCGGGCGGCGGCGCTCTGGCAGCAGGGCCAGGAGCAGCAGCTGCGCGGCCGGCTCGACGAGGCGATCGCGCTCTACAGCGAGTCGATCCGCACCTTCCCCACGGCCGAGGCCCACACCTACCGGGGCTGGGCGTACAGCTTCCAGGGGCGCATCGACGAGGCGATCAGCGAGTGCAAGCGCGCCATCGCCGTCGATGCCAGCTTCGGCAACCCCTACAACGACATCGGCGCCTACCTCATGAAGCTCGGACGCCTCGACGAGGCGGGCGAGTGGTTCGAGAAGGCCAAGCGCGCCGCGCGCTACGAGCCGCGGCACTTCCCCTTCATGAACCAGGGCCGGCGGCTCGCGCAGCAGGGCAGGGTGGCGGCCGCCGTCGAGGAGTTCACGCAGGCCCTCGCCCTCTTGCCCGGCGAGCCGAGCTGCGTCCAGGCGCTCGCCGAGCTGCGCGCGCGCCTCAACTGAGAGCGAGGCCACGCCCCTGGCTCAGGGCATCGGGTCGGCGTCCTTGCCGAACCACACCGCCGCGTGGCTGTCGACGATGCCGGCGCCCATCGCCCGCCAGGTCGTGTCCGCCCACTTGTCCTGGTTCAGTAGCGCGCCGAACGCCTCGAAAGGACGGGCCGGTTCGGAGAATCGGCAGGCATCCGGGAACCGGCGGGCGCGAGGCGCTGTCATTCCGGACAACTGACGGCGGACGCAACGGGCGGCCGCGAGCGAGCGCGACAAGGCGCCGCCGCGGTGCCCGCAGAGCCGGTCGACGCAAGGTGCGTCGCGGCGCGCGTAGCCACGATGCCGTGCCGAAGGGCGCGAGCGTGCAGCGTGAGGAGACGACCATGACCACCCCCGCAATCCAGAACCCGTTCGAGCTGGCCTCTTTCGCGCGCAACCCGTTCGCGCCGCGCCCGACCGTCGCGGCGGTGGCCGCGGATGCGCCGGAAGGCAGTTACGAGTACCGCATGCTCGAGAGCGCGCCGGCGGTGGCGAGCGAGGAGTGCGAGTCGAGCGCGGCGGCGGTCGAGATCCGGGTGAGCTGGGGCCGCAGCCTGCTCAGCGTGGCGCACCTGTCGCCGGCGCGGGCGTACTGG
>JACRDA010000313.1 GCA_016212965.1 Myxococcales bacterium | reverse complement strand
CCTCGTGTTCTTCCGGCAGAACGAGGCGGCGCGGGTGCGCGCGCGCCTCGACGAGCTCGCGCAGGCGCTGGAGGTGCACGGCCCCGACCAGAGCTTCGTGCTGCGCGCGGCGCGCATCCGCCAGACGGTGCATGAGGTCGTCGACAAGCGGGCGAGCCTCCAGATCGCCGACCTCACGGACGGCAAGCCCGACCGCACGACGCTCATCGAGCTCGCCGGCCAGGCCCCCAGCGTCTACAGCCAGGCGCGCATCGACCTCGGCGACCTCACGATCGAGCTCGACCAGGCCGAGACGTCGGCGCACGTGCACGGGACCGTGACGTTCACGGGCCGGCGCCACGGCGGGGCCGACGAGCGCGATCTGCGCGCCGTCTCGATCCGGCTCGACAAGATCGACGGCGACTGGCGCGTCGTGTCGCTCGCGGCGGCGGCGCCCGGCGAGACGCGCGCGCCGGAGTGAGGCTGCGACGACCGTCCCCAAGCGTGGAAAGACTCCGAGCCACCGCATCCTTCCGGGCCGGTCGGTCGTCGTCCTCTTCGAAGGAGCCTCACGATGAGCACCAACGCTGCCGAGAAGACCGAGTCCACGTTCCGCCTCCGCTACGCGGTGGCCTGCACCATCGCCGCGAAACCTGCCCAGATCTGGTCGCTGCTCACCGACGCGGCGCGGTTCCCGGTGTGGAACTCCACGGTCAGCCGGCTCGACGGCACGATCGCGCTCGGCGAGCGCCTCGCCCTGCAGGTGCCGCTCGCCCCCGGCCGCACGTTCCGCCCCAGGGTCACCGCGCTCACCGAGGGGGCGTCGATGGAGTGGCGCGACGGCATGGCGCCGATGTTCCGCGGGGTGCGCCGCTTCGAGCTGACCCCGAACCCCGACGGCACCACCGAGTTCTCGATGGTCGAGGAGCTCTCCGGCATCATGCTGCCCATGATCAAGCGCAGCCTGCCCGACTTCCGTGATGCGTTCTCGACCTACGCCGCCGACCTGAAGCGCGCGGCCGAGGGCGCATCGTGAGCAAGGTGGTCGGCGCGGGCACCAAGGACGAGCCCTGGCAGCTGAAGACGCCGCCGGGCACGAGCGAGTACACGGCGTACCGCGACGAGACGGCCGACCCTCCGGCGCTCGTCGTGCAGGTCCAGAAGACCCAGCTCCGCTACCACCTGCGGTGCATCGACGACCTCCACGCGATGCTCGTCGCGCAGGGCGACTGGATGCCGCTCGGCGCCGCCGACGAGCAGAAGCCCGCCGCGGCCGGCACGGTCGAGGCGTGGGGTCGCGCCGCAACCAACCCGGTCGGCGGGTTCTACGGGCTGAAGAAGGGCCTGCGGGGCCGCTTCGGGATGTACGTCCCGCCGGTGCTCGAGGCGCTCGGCCTGGCCGAGGTGGAGCACGCCGCGAAGGGCAACCGGATGCGCGCGAAAACCGGGTAGCATCCGCGGCGATGCCCGAGATCGCCGCGTTCGCGAAGGCCCGAGACGAGTTCCTGTCGATGGTGGACGACCTCCGCCCGGAGCTGCACCGCTACTGCGCGCGGCTGACCGGCTCCGTGATCGAGGGCGAGGACATCGTGCAGGAGACGCTCGCGAAGGGCTTCTATGCGCTCGGCCTCGCGACGGAGATGCCGCCGCTGCGCCCGTGGCTGTTCCGGATCGCGCACAACACCGCGATGGACTTCCTGAAGAGCCACGGCCGCAAGTACACCGAGACCCGCGCCGACGTCGTCGATGTGGCCGACCTCGCCGCCGTCGACGCCGCGCCCGATCCGTTCACCGTCCGCGCCGCGCTCGCCCGCTTCGTCGTGCTCCCCGTCAGCCAAAGGGGCGCGGTGATCCTCAAGGACGTGCTCGGCCATTCGCTCGAAGAGACCGCAGCGACGATGGGGACCACCGTCATGGCCGTGAAAGCAGCGCTGGTGCGGGGCAGAGGCAAGCTCCGCGAGCTCTCGGGCGAGGACGAGGACGAGGCGTTCGACGCCGAGTCACGCCGACAGCTCGACCGGTACGCGACGCTGTTCAACGCCCGCGACTGGGACGCCGTCCGCGCGCTGGTCGGTGAGGACTGCCGGCTCGATCTCGTCTCCAAGTCGCAGCGCCGCGGCAAGCAGGTCCAGGCGTACTTCACCCGCTACCAGGCCGAGGAGGTCACGCTGCGCGTGGTGCGCCTCGAGGGTCGGCTCGCGCTCGCGGCGCACGTCGCCGGCGCCGAGAGGCCCGCGTACTTCGTCCTGCTCGCGTTCGCGGACGGGCGCGTGACCGACATCCGCGATTTCCGCTACGTGCCGTACATCGCCACCGAAGCCACGTTCACCGAGCCGTAGCGCGGTCGGCGGCGGCTCGAGCGGCTCGGGCTCTGGCCTAGAGCGCCGCGGCGAAGGCGCGCCCGAACTCGAGCGGCGCGGGCCGATCGGTCGGCTTCTGGGCCGTCGCGGCGCGCAGGAGCTTCGCGACGGCGGCGGGGTAGACGCGCAAGCGCTCCGGATCTTCGAAGGGGTCGCGGCGCATGTGGGCGATGATGCGGTCGCGCTGGTTGTCGATCTCGTCGAAGAAGGCGCGCCCGGTCGTGACGTTGTAGATGGTGGCCGCCAGCGCGTAGACGTCGGCGCGCACGTCGAGCTCCACCGGATCGAGCACCTGCTCGGGCGCGATGTAGCCCGCCGTGCCGGCGACGAAGCGCCCGCCCGCCTCGGGCGGCACGCGCGTCGCGCGCACCATGCCGAAGTCGATGACCACCGTCGCGAGCGGGGGCGTCGTGGCCGGGTCGCGGTGCTTCTGCGGGTCGAACTTCTCGCCGCCCGCGAGCGGCAGGCGCAGCCACAGGTTCGCGGGCTTGATGTCGCGGTGCACGAGCCCGACGCGGTGCAGGGCCGCGAGCCCGGCGCAGGACTCGAGCACGACCTGGCGCAGCTCGAACAGCGTCATGCGCCGCGCGGTCGAGTACTGCTTGAGATCGGCGCCGATGAGGTACTCGAGCACGAGGAAGGGCACGCCCGAGGACACGCCGCGGTCGATGATGTTGGCGACGTTCGGGTGGTAGAGGCCGGCGAGGGCGGCGGCCTCCTCGACGAAGGACGCGAGGATGCCCTCGCGCTCGATCTCGGTCGCGCTCGCGAGCACGTCGGCCTTCGGGATCTTGAGCACGAAGAAGCGGTCGGCGCCCGGCTTGCGCACGAGCCACACCGAGCCGATGCCGCCCTCGCCGAGCGGCTTGACGAGCTCGTAGCCCTCGATGAGCTTCTGCTCCTTCTTCTTCGGCTGGGGGGGCGGCGGCGGCGTGCGGCGAATGGCGGCCCGCACGGACGTCTCGAGCAGCGCCGAGGCGACCGGACCGAGGGAGGCGAGCCACACGTCGAGCATCGACAGGTCGCGCGCGCGGATGGCGCGCGCCACGAGCGCGGCCACGCGCGGAGCGTTCTCGGTGGCGCGGCGCGCGAGCGAGCTCTCGGGGATGTCGTCGGCGTTGGCGGCGTGCAGGCCCTTCACCGGGTCGGCGAGCGCGGACTGCATGCGGTCGCCGGCGAGCACGAGCTCGAAGCACATCGGCTCGAGGTTCGGCCGCGGGCCGGCCGCCGCGGCGAAGTCCTTCAGGGCCTGCGCGAGACAGGCGAGGGCGTGGGCGAGCTCCGTGTCCTCGGCGTGCAGGGCGGCGAGCGCGGTCGCGGCCGCCGGACCCCACTGGCCGTCGGCAGCACCCGAGGCGACCGCCGTGCGGAGCGCCTCGGCCTCGCTGCAGCAGCGGTCGAGCGCGCCCGCCGCCATCATCGGCAGGGCCGTCGCGAGCTGCTGCAGCATCGCGGGCCGGTCGATGACGAGCGCCCACCAGGCCGCGAAGGGTCCGAGCCAACGCACGTCGTCCACCTCGCCGAGCGTCGTGCCGCGCGTCGTGTCGACCAGGCGCCAGAAGAGGGTCGAGAGCGCACTCCTCAGCGCCCCCGGCAGCTCGCGCGAGCCGTCCGCGAGCCCCTGGAGCTTGCGCAGCCAGTGGCAGGTGTCGTGGGCCGTCGGACCACGCCCGGGCCCGAGGTCCGCGTCCTCGCCGCAGGCGTCGAGCGCGTAGCCGCCGAGCCGGATGGCGAGCACCTCGAGGGGCAGATCGGCGTGCAGATCGGCGCCCTCGGCTTGGCGACGCTCCTTGACGAGATCGAGGATCTCGGCCGGCGTCTGCGCGACGATCTTCCACGTCTCCTCGAGATCCGGCTGGTCGATGGGGTCGCCCGACGGGCGCGTGACGAGCAAGGGGCCCCAGAGCCGGAGCGCGAAGGCGCGCGCCGAGCCCTCGAGCGCGTTGATGGCGGCCGCGCGCTGGCGCGGTCGGCCGGTGCCGAGCGCGATGCGGCGCGCCTCGAGGAAGGTCGCCGCGAGCGAGCCCGCGAAGCGCGCGGCCCGGGCGTCGGCCTCCTCGTCGTCGTACTGCGCGGCGAGGCGCATGAGGTTGTCGAGCCCGAGCTCGAGATCGAGCGGATCGCGCTCGGCGCCGTCGATGACGTCCGTGACGGCGGTGACCTCGATCCAGCGACGGAGATCGTCGAAGTTGGCGGCCGGCGCGCGCCGGGCCATCTCGCGCAGCGCGCGCAGCGGCCCGTCGACCTCGCGGTCGTGCGTGCCGCGCCGCCACAGGGTCGCCAGCCCGCGCGCCAGCGCTCGCGCCGAGACGGCCCCGCCGTCGCCGGCGAGGATGCGCTTGGCGAGTCGATCCCAGAGGTCGCGGCGCTCGACGCAGAGGTAGGGCGTGGCCGCGGCGACCGCCGCGAGCACCCAGGCGTCCTCCTTCGGCGAGGCGATGATCGCGACGAGCTGGCTCGCGAGGAAGTTGAGCCGCTCGGCCGGCAGCGAGGCGAACGCGGTGATGGCGCGCTGCCGCAGCACCGGCGAATCGCCGAGCACCCAGTCGAGGAGCATGCCCTCGAGCTGATCGAGCGTGCCCGTGAGCCGGCCGAGTGCCCGGGCGGCGTGCACCCACACGAGCGGCTCGGGGTGCAGGATGAGCGGCTGCAGGACCTGCAGGGTCTTGCCGACGAGCACGGGACCGGTCTTCGGCGGCATGCCGCGCACGCTCACCTCGAGGCAGCGGGCCGCGATGACGCGGCCGCGGAGGGCGCCGTGGGCGGGCGCGCTCACGAGCTCGGCGAAGGTCTCCGGCGAGCCCCAGATCCAGGGGCCGAGGTCGGGCACCTCGAGGGCGCTCGCCCCGGCCTCCCAGAACAGGATCTCGAGCCGCGCGCGCACCTCCGCGCTCGTGGCCCCGCCGAGCTCCGCGCCCTGGCCGAGGAGCGGCGCGCACGCGAGCGCGTCGACGAGCGGGCCCTCGATCACGCGGTTGCACGCCACGCCCGCGACGCGCGGGCCGAGGGCGGCGTTCGCCCCGGCGTAGCCGAGCAGGGGCGCGATGTGGGTGTCGAGCCGCCAGGTGCTCGCCGAGCACCACGCGAGCAGGACGGGTCCGGCCGGGCCGGCGAACAGGGTGCCGAGCGCGGCGCGCTCCTCGTCCGACCAGGTCATCGACGGGACGTAGGTGACGAGGGTGTCGGCCGCCGCCGCGAGCTCCTTCGAGAGCATGCCCTCCGAGCGCTCGCGCGCACGCCAGCGGGCCCGCAGGGCCTCCTCGAGCTCGGGGTGGGCGTCGAGCGACGCGCTGAGCGTCGTGAGGGCGGCGGCTAGCTCTTCGGGGATCATCGCGAGCGCGCGCAGTCTAACCCGGCGGCGGCCGAACCGGCACGGTCCCTGCGGCCGAGGCGCCGCGCGGGCTCAGGGGCACTTCGTGGCGTACTTCAGGTCCCAGGCCGTCCCGTCGGCGTAGGCGAGGTGGACGCAGCCGCGGTCGTCGAGGACGAGCGACGGGTCGGTGCCGACGTCGCCGGCGGCGTCCACGAGCTCGGTCGTCCACTCGGCAGCCCCGGGCGCCCGCGTCGCCAGGTGCAGATCGTCGCACTCGCGCCGATCGTACGCGATGCGCACCGCGCCGTCGGCAGCCACGGCGAGCGACGAGTCGTTGCCGAGCTTGCCGCGCGCCACGGACGACGTCGCGAACGGGCCGCCCGCCGGGCCCACGGCGTGGCGGAGCTCGTCCGCGCGCCAGTCGATGAAGGAGACGTGCAGCCGGTCGCTCGCGTCGATGGCGAGCGACCCGCCGTGGGCGTCCTTGGCGAGGACGGCGAACGACCACGTCCCGTCGAAGGCGCGGTCGTAGAGGCGCAGGTCGCCGGAGGCCCAGTCCTGCGTGACGACGTGCGGGCGGCCGGCACGGTCGCGGACGAGCGTGTGGTCGAGCATGAGCGACTGGCCGCTCGCCACGCTCTCGAGCCGCCACTTGCCGCGCCAGCGCGTGGCCGTCTTCACCGTGCGCGTCGGGTGGTCGGCGTAGGCGATCGTCACCTCGCCGGCCGGTCCGAGCAGGAGCGACATGCGGTCCTGGATGAAGCCGAGCCCGGGCTCGAGCGGCCCCTCCACGCGCCACGGCGAGCCCGGACCGATGGTGCCGAGGAAGGGCCCGCCGTCCGCGTCGAAGCGGGTGAACGCGACGTGGACGAGGCCCGTCGCGTCGACGGCGGCCGCCATCACGCCCGACACCCTGCCCTCGAGCGTGCGCGGCTCGGTCCAGCCGCCCCTCGTCCCCGCGACGATGCGCAGCCAGTGCGTCGGCGGCTTCACGCCCTGCTTCTGCGCGACGTCGAACAGGACCGGGGCCCCCGCGCTCCGGCTCCACGCGATCGTGGCCTCGAAGCCCGAATCGTACTTGCCGTCGACGACGACGGCCGTGGGCCAGCCGCCCTTCGGACAGACGTCGGCGTCGGGCTCGACCGCCGTCGGACCCGGGGCGAGCTCGACCGCCGTCGGACCCGGGGCGAGCTCGACCGCCGTCGGACCCGGGCCGAGCCCGACCTCGGTCGGCGTGGGAGCGGGCTCGGCCTCCGCCCGCGTGGGGGCGGGCTCGGGCGCCGGCCGCGTGGGGGTCGGGGTGCTCTGCCGCGCGCACGCGCAGAGGAGCAGGGAGGCGAGGAGCGACGTCTTCACGGCACGAGCCTATCAAGGCGCTTGCCGCGCGTGGAGCACGCCCCTCGCGGGCGGCGGAACGGCGCGCCAGCCCGCGTGGCGCCGGCCCGTGCGCGCGTGTATCTTGGCACGACGGCGCGCCGCGACGGCGCCCGTCGGCGAGAGGACTGCGATGGACACGATTGCGCACTGGATCGACGGGCAGAAGGCGGCTCCGAAGGGCGATCGCACGGGTGACGTCTTCAACCCCGCGACGGGCGAAGTGCAGCGCCAGGTGAGCTACGCCACGGTCGCCGAGGTGGACGCGGCGGTCGCGTCCGCCAAGAAGGCGAGCGCTTCCTGGCGTCACGCCTCGCTCGCCACCCGCACGCGCGTGCTCTTCGCGTTCCGCGAGCTCGTGAACCGCCACAAGGACGAGATCGCCCGCCTCTTGACCCTCGAGCACGGCAAGGTGCTCTCGGACGCGGGGGGCGAGGTGCAGCGCGGCCTCGAGTGCATCGAGTTCGCCTGCGGGCTTTCGCAGCTCTTGAAGGGCGATCTCAGCGAGAACGTCTCGACGGACGTCGACTCTTACTCCCTGCGCCAGCCACTCGGGGTCGTCGCGGGCATCACGCCCTTCAACTTCCCGGCCATGGTGCCGATGTGGATGTACCCGCTCGCCATCGCCTGCGGGAACACCTTCGTCTTGAAGCCCTCCGAGCGCGATCCGTCGGTCACCAACCTCTGCGCCGAGCTCTTTGCGCAGGCCGGCCTGCCGCCGGGCGTGCTCAACGTCGTGCACGGCGACAAGGTCGCGGTCGACCGGCTGCTCGAGCACCCCGACGTCGCCGGCATCTCCTTCGTCGGCTCGACGCCCATCGCGCGTTACATCTACGAGACCGGCACGCGCAACGGCAAGCGCGTGCAGGCGCTCGGCGGCGCCAAGAACCACATGATCGTGCTGCCCGACGCCGACATGGACCTCGCGGCCGACGCCGCCGTCGGGGCGGGCTACGGCTCGGCCGGCGAGCGCTGCATGGCGATCAGCGTGCTCGAGACGGTGGGCTCGGCGGCCGACAAGCTCCTGCCGCGCATCCAGGAGCGCATCGCCGCGCTCAAGGTCGGCCCGGGCCTCGACCCGAGCTCGCAGATGGGCCCGCTCATCACGCGCCAGCACCAGGAGCGCGTCGCGGGCTACGTCGCGGCGGGCGCGAGCGCGGGCGCCGAGGTCGTCGTCGACGGGCGCACGCTCAAGGTGCCGGGCCACGAGAAGGGCTTCTTCCTCGGCCCGACGCTCATCGACCGGGTGCGCCCCGAGATGAGCGTGTACCGGGAAGAGATCTTCGGGCCGGTGCTCTCGGTCCTGCGCGCCCAGACCTACGAGGAGGCCATCGGCCTCATCAACTCGCACGTCTACGCGAACGGCACGGCCATCTTCACGAACGACGGCGGCGCCGCGCGGAAGTTCCAGCACGAGGTCGAGGTCGGGATGGTGGGCATCAACGTGCCGATCCCGGTGCCGATGGCCTACTACTCCTTCGGCGGCTGGCGCTCGTCGCTGTTCGGCGATCTGCACATCTACGGGCCCGACGGCGTGCGCTTCTACACGCGCAACAAGGTCGTCATCAGCCGCTGGCCCGACCCGCGCTTCCGCGGCGTCGACCTCGGCTTCCCGCAGAATCGGTGACGCGCCTCAGAGCCGCTCAGAGCGCGAAGCCCGAGTAGGGGCAGAGCTCCGACAGGCCCGCCGTGTCGCAGCCGGGGCCCGAGCCCGGCATGCAGCCGAAGTACTGCGGGCACCACGGGGCCTGCTCGCAGCCGCAGCCGCAGTCGTTGCCGAAGTAGGTCGTGTTCGGCGGGCAGCCGAAGTCGATGACCGCGCACTCGGCCGGCGAATTGCCGACGTAGTCGCGCCCGAACTCCGCGCCCGGGTTGCACGCGCAGGCCATCTTGGTGCAGCCGAAGCCGTCGGCCGCGCAGGTGCAGGTGTTGCACCCGTCGCCCGCGGGCACCTCGTCGCCGAGGTCGAAGGACGGCCCGCCGAACTCACAGCCGATGGAGCACGCGGGCGCCGTGCAGCTCACCGTGCCCATCGGCTCGCAGGTGCAGGTGCCGCAACCGTTCGCGTTCGGGAAGACGTCGCCCGGCTGGTAGGTCTGCCCGCCGTGCACGCAGGTCACGCAGCCGAGGAGCGTGCAGGCCGCCTGCCCGTCGTCGCCGCAGGTGCAGGTGTTGCAGCCGTCGGGCGACGGGAAGCTCTGCCCGGGCTCGTACGTCTGACCGCCGACCGTGCACACGACGCCCGCGCCCCCGCCCCCGTCCGTGACGCTGATCGGACAGGCGGCGAGCGCCCCCGCCCCACCGAGGGCGAGCGCGGCGAGCGACACGAAGCGAAGGACCCGAAGCGCCTGGGTATGCATGGTCACGACCTCGTCGGCCACGAGAGCGGCCGCTTTCGAGCGTAGCACCGGCGCGCAGAGCACGCGCCGCGCGCGACCTCGCGTCACGAAGCCGTCGGGTTCGTCGGATCCGTCACCTGGCCCACGAACAGGACGGCGCCGGTCGCGTGGTCGCGGATGAGGAACACGAAGGGGCGGTCGACCGTGAGGGTCGCGTCCGGCCCGCCGTTGCCGCTCATGATGACGGCCGTGGCGGCCGCCGCCTCGGTGCCGCTCTCGTCGACGCCCACGAAGGCCTGGTGGAGGACGTCGCTCACGTGGAGCTCGCCCGTCGCCTCCATGCCCGTGAAGTCGGCCTTCGTGAGGTCGAAGGCGTCGAGCATGCCGAGCGACTGGAGCGCGGGCTTGAGCGACTCGGAGCCCCAGGTGAAGCGGAACTTCGGCAGCGCGAGGGCGGTCTGGCGCGCGGTACGCGCGGCGTCGGCCTGCGCGAGCCAGTCGGCGGACAGACCGTCGCGGATCTCGGCGAAGCGCCCGGCCGCGGGCAACACGATGGTCATGACGAGCGCGCCGCCGTCGTAGGGGAGATCCGCGAGCTGCCAGCCGTCGCCCTCGGCGTACTCGGTCGAGAGGGCCGCGTGCATGGTGTCCGCGCTGACGTCGCCCGCGGGCGCGTGGAAGGTCGCCGGCGCCGTGAGCTCCTCGGCGAAGGTCGTCTGCCAGCTGCCGTAGAAGTAGAGCGTGTTGGTGAGCACGAGGCGCGTGAGTGGGCCGAGCGCGCCCTCGGGGATGAGGTCGAGGATCTTCTGCTCGGTTTGCTCGGCGACCCAATCGTTGATGGCGACGGTCGCACCCGCCGGATCGGCGGCGAAGTCGAGGAGCTTCACGCCCGCGCCGTAGCTCGCGGCGAGCGTGTCGAGGTAGGCCGGCACGAAGGCGTAGTCCTTCTGGGCCCAGGCGGCGTTCGCGAACGCGAGCTTCACGCTCTTCGGGCCGTCCACGGTCTCGTGCAGCGCGATGTCGCGGGCCTCGAGCTCGAGCAGGAGCTCGTCGAAGGCGAGGTGGAGGGCGGGCGAGGGCAACGTGAAGTGCAGCGCGTCCGCCATCTGCGTCGCCGTGTCGCCCTTCGCGCCGGCGTAGGTCATGGCGAGCGCGACCGACACGCTCGCGGGCGAGCAGAAGAAGTTCGCGTCGCCCGGCGCGAGCGCGTCGAAGAGGTCGAAGGCGAAGGCCGTGTTGCCGGCGCGCAGGGCCTCGGCGTCGGCCGCCGGCACCGACGGATTCAGGTTCCGCGGCACGTCGGAGCGCGCCTCGGTGATGCTCTGGCCGGTCGGCTCGAGCGCGATCTCGGCCTCCACCTGGCAGGCCCCGAGCGCGAGCAGGGTGGCGAGGGCCGTGAAGGCCGTGAGGGGCGCGGTGGTGGTGGTGCGGAGCGTCGGCATGGCGTGCCTCCTTCGTAGGGGTCGCGCCGGCGTGTGCAGGGGGCGTGCCAGGGCCCCCGAGGCGCCAACCGCCTGGAAACTCGTGCGCTCGGGGCGGGTGCGCGCCAGGGTGCGTGCCGGACTGTGCCAGCTCTGCGCACCCTAGCACCGGCGCGCGGCGCGTCCGCCGGAGCGGCTGACGGGCCCGCCGGCTCCGCCACCGGCGCGCAGCGCCCGCGCGGTGATCGAGGTAGACTCCCGGGCATGAAGCTCGGGCTTGCCTCGGTCCGCGGCGCCGTGCTCGTCGCACTGTCGTTCGCGGCGTGCGCGCCGCCGCTCGCCCCGCCGACGACACAGCCCCCTCCGATGCTCGTGGCGCCGACCGTGGCCGCGGACGCACGCGGCCGAGCGAGCGCCGACGCCGAGAACGACACCGCGGCCGACGCGGAGGCGAGCGGCGAGCAGGCGTCCGTCCACCTCTACGTGATGTCGCACTGCCCGTACGGCGTGCAGGTGGAGAACAACCTGCGCGACGTGGTCGCCGCGCTCGGACCGCGCTTGCGGCTCGAGGTCGACTACATCGGCGACCTCAACGCCGCGGGCGTGCTCTCGTCGATGCACGGCGCGCCGGAGCTGGCCGACGACCTCGTGCAGGTGTGCGCCGAGCGGCACGCGCCGCGGAGCTTCTATCGCTTCGTGTTGTGCCAGAACCGCGACCTCAAGAAGGGCGACTGGAAGCCTTGCGCCGACGAGGTGGGCATCGCGGTCGAGCCGCTCCGGGCCTGTGCCGCGGGCGACGAGGGCCGGCAGCTCCTGGCCGAGTCGTTCGCGCGCTCGCGCCTGCGCCGCGCGACCGGCAGCCCGACCATCTACATCGGCGACACGCGCTACACCGGCGGCCGTCGCCCGCGCGAGCTCTTGAAGGCGGTGTGCGCCTCCTACGCGAGCGACCCGCCCGAGACCTGCCGGGACATCCCGCCCCCCGTGCCGGTCCAGGTGGTGGTGCTCGGCGACCGGCGTTGCACGACCTGCGAGTCGGGGCGCCTCGAGGCGCAGGTGAAGCGCCACGTCGAGGCGCCGGTGTTCCGGGCCCTCGACTACGGCGACCCGGAGGGGCGCGCGCTCTTCTCGAAGATCGCGCCGGCCAACCTGCCGGCGGTCGTGTTCGACGATTCGCTCGACCGCGACCCCGACGCCGCGGCGGCGCTCGCGCGCAGCCTGAAGACGACGGGCGCCCACAAGGTCCTGTCGATGGGCGAGTGGAGCCCCGTGTGCGCGGATCCGGGCGGCTGCGCGCGCGCCGACTGCAGGGACACGATGCAGTGCCGCACCGAGGTGCCGCGCAAGCTCGAGCTCTTCGTCATGTCGCACTGCCCCTTCGGCGCCAAGGCCGTCGCCGCCATGGCCGACGTGTACAAGGCGTTCGGCGACGCGACGCTCGCCTTCTCGCTCCACTTCATCGGCACGCGCCACCCGAAGCGGGGGCTCACCTCCATGCACGGGCAGCTCGAGGTCGACGACGATCTGCGCGAGGTGTGCGCCGCGAAGTACTACGCGCCCCGCCACAAGTTCATGGACTTCGTGGGGTGCCGCGCTGCGAGCTACAAGGACCCGAACTGGCGCGCCTGCACCGGCGGCGCGACGGGCATCGACGACAAGCTCCTCGCGCGCTGCGCCGAGGGGCCCGAGGGCGCGACCCTGCTCGAGGCATCCTTCGAGCTCGCGCAGAAGCTCGGCATCGGCGCGAGCCCGACCTGGGTCGTCAACGGCCGGCACGAGTTCTCGGGCCTCGACTTCGAGACGGTCCGGAAGAACGTGTGCCAGCACAACCCGCAGCTCAAGCCCTGCGCCGGGACGCCGGCCGCCGTGCGTCCGCCCGGGCCGCTCGGTCCGCCGACGCCGCCGGCGCCGCCGAGCCCGCCCGCTCCGAGCCCGACCTGCGGGCCCACCGCCGCGGATCCATCGGCGCCGCCGACCTGCGGCGCGCCCTGAGGGCTGGCTCTTCGTTCGGGGGTCGCATGGCGGACGTGCATTTCACGCAGAACCTCACGCGGCACGTCGAGTGCCCCACCGTCGAGGCGCCGGGCGCCACCGTGCGCGAAGTGCTCGACCGCGTCTTTTCCGACAACCCGCGCCTGCGCGGCTACGTCGTCGACGAGCGTGGCGTCCTGCGCAAACACATGGTCGTGTTCGTGGACGGCCGGCAGGTGGTGGATCGGGAGCACCTGTCGGATCCGGTCGGACCTCGGGGAGAGGTCTACGTGATGCAAGCACTGTCGGGAGGATGAACATGGGGAACGCCACGCTCTTGGTCTCGACCCGCAAGGGTCTGTTCGTCGTCGAGGGCTCGGGTGGGAAGGCGGCGCTCACGCGCGCGCTCTTCCTCGGCGACAACGTGCCGCTCACGCTCGTCGATCGCCGCGACGGGAGCTGGTACGCCGTGCTCGACCACGGACACTTCGGCGTGAAGCTGCACCGCTCGAGCGACCGCGGCGAGTCCTGGACCGAGATCACCGTGCCCGCCTACCCGCCGAAGCCCGAGGGCTTCGTGGACAAGGACATGTGGGGTCGGGAGCGCGAGTGGGCGACGAAGAACATCTGGGCGCTCGAGGCGGCGCCCGACACGGACGGCGGCCTGTGGTGCGGGACGATGCCGGGCGGCCTGTTCCGCTCGGACGATCGCGGCGCCTCGTGGCGCCTGTGCGAGGCCCTCTGGAACGACCCGAGCCGCGTGCGCTGGAACGGAGGCGGCGCCGAGCACACCGCCATCCACTCGATCTGCGTCGACCCGCGCGACCCGAGGACGGTCGTCATCGCGGCCTCGAGCGGCGGCGTGTGGCGCACGAAGGACGGCGGCGCCTCGTGGCAGTCCCACACGCGCGGCATGAAGGCGGGCTACGTCCCGCCCGAGCAGTCCGAGCTGCCCGAGAACCAGGACCCGCACCGCGTCGTGCAGTGCCCGGCCGCGCCGCACGTGTTCTGGTGCCAGCACCACATGGGCATCTGGCGCTCGACCGACGATCTGGCGAGCTGGACGCCGATCGAGGCGTCGCCCTCGAGCTTCGGCTTTCCGGTGGCCGTCCACCCGCGCGACCCCGACACGGCGTGGTTCGTGCCGGCGCACTCCGACCAGAAGCGCGCCCCCATCGCGGGCGAGGTCGTCGTGACGCGCACGCGGGACGGCGGCAAGAGCTTCGAAGTGCTGCGCCAGGGCCTGCCGCAGCGCTTCGCCTACGACCTCGTGTTCCGGCACGCGCTCGCCATCGCCGACGACGGCGCCGAGCTCGCCTTCGGCTCCAGCACCGGCAGCCTGTGGGTCACGGCCGATCAGGGCGACAGCTGGCACGACGTCGCGCACCACCTGCCGCCGATCTACGCGGTCCGGTACGCGTAGGGCTCAGCCGACGATCCGCCGCACGCTGCGCAGGATCTCGTGCGCCGCGCAGGGCTTCTCGAGCGTGGCGTTGTCCACGCTCGACAGGAAGGCGCGCGCGCGGGGGGTGAAGGCCCCGCCGGTCAGAAAAAGCATGACGCGGACCTGATCGGGCGCCACGGCGCGCAGGCGCTCGTGGAGGTCCATCCCGGTCATGTCCGGCATCATGAGGTCGCACACGATGGCGTCGAAGCGCTCGCCGTGCGCGATGCGTGCGAGCGCCGCCGCGGCGCGTCGCTCGCTCGGCATGCGCGCTTCGGGATAGGGCTCGCCGCTGCGGGCGAAGATGCCGTAGGGCTGTGCGTACTCTCCCACCGCGACGCTCGCGACGGGCCCCATGCCCATGATCTCTTCGAACGCCCGGTTCGCGTACACGAAGCGACCGTCCGGAGCGGTGGCCACCCAGATCCCCGCCGCGAGGTCGTCGGCGATCTGCGCGATGACCGCGATCTCCCCTGCCGTGCGCACGCGGGCAGGTTACCCGCTGCGGACCGGGCTGCCCAGACCTGCATGCGCGGGCTGCGCCGACGCCCGCCTGCCGGAGCCGCGCCGTGTAATGCCGTGTAATGGCCACCCGCACGCAGCCGGCGTGTCATGGATGCCGAGCCAAGCGGGGGCGAACATGACGCAGCCGGAGCTACTCTTGGTCGAGGACGACGCGGTGGTCGCACGCAGCGTGGTGCGGGCGCTGCGCTCGGTGCCGTACGAGGTCTCGTGCGCCGCCACGCTGGCGGAGGCGCGACGCCAGCTCGACGCCCGCGTCTTTTGCGCGCTCGTGCTCGACCTCGGTTTGCCGGACGGCCACGGCCTCGAGCTCGCGCGCGAGCTCCGCCGCGGGGGGCGCTCGATGCCGATCGTGGTCTACAGCGGGCAGATCGATCGGGACGCCGTCCGCGCGATCGCGGAGCTCCAGGCCGTCGCGCTACCGAAGCCCGCGACGGGCGACGCTCTGCGGCGGGCGCTCGCCCGGGCGACGGCGATGCAGGGCGCGGGGCGTGCGGCGACGGCTCAGGTCTGCTGACGCCGGCACCCGGGCTCACTCGCGGATGCGCTCGCGCTTCACGCGGATGCGCCAGCGCAGGTCCGCGCCGCGCGCGAGCGTCGCCACGAGCTCCTCGCCGATCGGGCCGGTCAGGCGCTTGCGCGCCTGCTCGAGCGAGCGCACCGGCACGCCGTCGACGGCGAGGAGCCGATCGCCGGGCTCGATGCCGGCGCGCTCGGCCTCGCCGCCCTGGGGCACGTGCTCGAAGCGCACCTGCCGCGCGTTGCCGGCGCCGGTCTCGCCGAGCGTCACGGCGAGGCTCCCCGCGCCCTTGAGATCGAGCCCCGGAGCGGGCTCCGCATCCTCCCCGAGCACGAGGACGACGTCCTCGGTCGTCTCGCCGGGCCGCACCACGACGCCGCCGACGGCACTGCGCCCGACGCCCGCCACGTACGCCTCGATCGACACGGTGCCGGGGGGCAGATCGACGAGCGTGAAGCGACCGCGCGCGTCGGTGCCCGCGAGGCCCGGGGGCAGCGGGCCGAGCGGCAGGTAGGTGGGGACGCGGCCGAGCGCCACCCGCGCACCGGCGATCGGCTTGTCCTCGGCGTCGCGCACGACGCCGCGGACCGCGCCGCCCGGCTCGAGCTCGAAGCGCCCGAGATCGACGGGGCGGCCCGGCTCGCCGCCGACGACGACGGCGAGCTCGCGCGGCGCGTAGCCGCTCTTCTGGACGAAGAGCCGCGCCGCACCGGCGCCGAGATCCGCGAAGGCGAAGAGGCCCTCCTTGTCGGTCCTGGCGCGGCGCACGCCGACGGGCGTCCACAGCGTCACCTGCGCGTCCTCGACGCGCTCGTAGCCGCGCCGCGCCGTGATGGTGCCCTCGGCGGCGAGCGGCTCGAGCATCACGAGATCGATCTCGCCGGGCGCCGGATCGATCTCGCTCACCGCGGGCGCCTTGCCCGGTCGCACGAGCACGATGCGGAGCGGCAGCCCGCGCGCCCCCGCGAGCGTGGCCCGACCCGAGTCGCTCGTGAAGAGCGTGCGCGCGAGCGGCTCGGCGGGCTCGAGCGAGCTCGTGCGAATCTCGACGCGATCGAGCGGGTAGCCGCGGTCGTCGGTGACGCGCAGGGCGATGTCGTCACGCCGCTCGGGGAGCGTCACCTCGATCTCGCGCCGCGCGCCGTCCTCGAGCGTGAGGTCGATGCGCAGGGCGGGCTCGTCGAGCTCGCGCCCGCGGGTCACCGACACGGTCGCGTCGCGCCCGACGGCCGCGTAGGCGAACGTGCCGTCGTCGGCCGCGTAGGTGATGCGGTCGATGCCGGTCGCGAGGTCGCTCAGGGCGACGCGCGCCCCGGCCGCGGGCGTGCGGTCGGCCTCGAGCACGCGCCCCTCGAGCACGGCGCCGCGCCGCAGCACGAGCTTGACGACCGCCTCGCCCCCGGGCGCGAGCGTCAGGGGCTCGGAGAGCGCCTCGGCGTAGCTCGGGTGGCGCGCCACGAGCCGCACGCGCCCGGGCGGCACGGGCGCGAGCGCGAAGCGTCCGTAACGGTCGCTGACCCACGGATCGTCGCTCCGCGCGCTCGGCCGCACGACGAGCGCGCCACCCGGCCCGCCGAGCGGCAGATCCGGGACGATGGGCATCACGCCGAGCTCGCCCACCGGCACGAGCGGGATGGCCCCAGGCAGGGAGAACGCGAAGTGATCGTCGCGAAAATCGGTGGTGGCCGAGCTCTCGGCGACGGGCATGCCATCGAGGTCGGTGCCGACCGCCTCGAGCGACACCCCGGCGACCGGGAAGCCGCGGTCGTCGACGACCTCGCCCGTGACCGTCGCGCCGCGCACGATGGCGACCTCGAGCTCGCTCGTGCCGGGCTCGAGCGGGACGGCGTTGCGCGCCACGAAGCCGCGCGCGCGCACCGACACGGTCGCGTCCTCGCCCGCAATGGGCCCGAGCGTCACGTCGCCGTTGCCATCCGTGCGCCCGTAGAGCGGAAACGACGAAAGCCCGCCCGTGACGAGCGCCACGTCGGCCTGCGCGACCGCCGCGGGCTTGTCGTCCGCCGCGGCCGGATCGACGACGTGTACGTGCACGAAGACGCCGGGCTCGAGCCGGAGCTCGAGCTTCTTCTGCTCGCCGCGCTCGAGCATGACCCCGCCGTCGTGGCCGCTCACGAGCGCGCCCGATTCGGCGCGGAGCTCGTAGAAGCCGCGCGGCAAGCCCGCGATGCGCACGCGCCCCGAAGCGTCGCTCTCGGCCGTGCGCGCCGGCCACAGGGCCGAGCCCGCCGCGAGCACCTTCGCCCCCGCGACCGGCTGACCGTCGGGCCCGACGACCACGACCTCGAGCGAGCCCAGACGCTCGAGCTTCACGAAGAGGGGCGAGTCGGCAGCCTCGACGTTCGGGAAGAGCTTGCCGTCGAAGCCCGGCGCGCTCACCTCGACCGCCCACGGCTCGGGGCCGAGCCCCTCGAAGGCCGCGAGCCCGCGCGCGTCGCTCGAGGCGCGGTACGAGAGCGGGTCGGCGCCGAAGAGCTCGACCGACACGCCGGGGATGGGCCGCTCGGCGGTGTCGACGACGACGACCTCGAAGCGCATCGCGGGCGCGAGCGTCAGCGTGCGCTCGCGCGCCGGCCCCACCTCGAGCACGAGCCGGCTCGAGCTCCGCGCGCGATCGTCCGCCCGCACGACGAGCCACGCCTCGCCCGGCGGCAGGCCCGACAGGGTCGCCCGACCGCTCGCGTCCGTCAGCGCCTCGCCGACGCGCACCGCGGCGCCGTCGACGAGCGCGTAGACCGACACGGCAGCGTCCTCGATGGGCCCGCCGGCCGGATCCTGCACGGCGACGACGAGCCCGGCGCTCGCCTCCGGATCGACGACGGGCGCGCGCGGTCCGCCGGCCGCCACCCCCGGCGCGAGCGGCCGGCCCGGCGTGTCGCGCAGGCCGGCGGCGAAGAACAGGCACACGGCCGCTGCGAGCACGAGGTGCAGTCGCCCGAGCCAGGCCAGCATGCTGGGGTTATAGCCGGATGCCGCGCCGGCGGCTTGCTGCGGTGCGGCGACCCGCCGCGACCCGGAGCGGCGCTGCGGTCCCGGCAGGGGTTCTTCTTCCCGCCCATCCGTGCCATGACTCCGTGCGACGTGTCGCGCAGAGGAGATCGTGCCCGAGGCGGGACCCCGAGCCGCCGGCAGCGCTGGCTCGCGCTCGCGCTGCCCTTCGCGCTCTACCTCGTCTTCGTGATCCTGTGCGGCGACTGGATCATCGACGACGCGGGCATCAGCTTCGCGTACGCGCGCAACGTCGCCCACGGCGAGGGCTTCGTGTCGCAGCCCGGCCGCGCGCCGGTCGAGGGCTTCTCGAACTTCCTCTGGGTCCTGGCTCTCGTGCCGACCTTCTGGCTGCACCTCTTCGACCCGGTCGTGACGCCGAAGGTGCTCGGCGCGCTCGCCGTCCTCGGGGCCTTCGCGCTCGTCGGGCACACGCTCCGGCGCCGCACGGGGAGTCTCTGGCCCGGCGTCGTCGTGACCACGCTCTTCGCGCTCTCGCCCCCGCTCGTCGTCTGGAGCGTGTCGGGCCTCGAGAACGGGCTCTTGCTCCTGCTCGTCGCGGCGTTCTTCGCGCTCGCGGCCCTGCGACCGCCGCACTGGCAGGCGGGCGCCGGCCTGTGCGCGGCCCTGCTCGCGATGACCCGTCCGGACGCGCTCGTGTTCGCGGCGGCGGGGCTCTTGCTCTCTGTGGGCGACGCCGTCGCGGCCCGGCGCACGGCGCGCGAGGGGGCGGCCTCGGTCGGGCGCTTCGTCGGCACCTTCGTGCTGTTCGCGCTGCCGTTCTGGGCGTTTCGCCTCGCGGTCTTCCACCGGCCGTGGCCCCACGCCTACTACGCGAAGCGCGAGTTCCTGAGCGCCGCCGAGCGGCTGAACTTCTTCGCCGACCGGCCCGACGCCCTCTGGGACAAGGTCGCCGGGCTCGGGCAGGCCATCGCGGGCCCGCTCGGCGTCTGGCTGCTCGTCGCGAGCTTCGTCGCCGTCGGCTGGCTCGCGCTCCGCAAGCGGCTCCGCTTCGAGCTCTGGGTCGCGTCGCTCCTGCAGCTCGTCTCGATCGCGGCCTTCGTGTGGCTCGAGGACGACTGGATGGGCGAGCACCGCTTCGCCACGGCGGCCATCGCGACCTCGCTCGTCACCCTCGTCCTCGCGAGCTTCGCGCTCGTGCCCCGCCGGCCGCGCCACGTCACCCTCGGCTGGGCCTTCGCGGCCGTGCTCGCGCTCCTCGAGCTCGGGCCGCGCCTCGTCGGCTTCGCCGCCCACCCCCCGACGCCCTACGCCGACGTGGTGCGCCAGAGCCGGCGCTTCGACGCGTATGCGGACGCGCTCGGGCTCGAGGCGGCCTCGATCCTCACGGCCGACATCGGGGGCGCGCTCATGGAGTCGCGCCTCGCCGTCTACGACGCGGCGGGCCTCACTGAGCCCGAGATCGTGCGCACCCTGAAGCGCGGCACGCCCATCTGGTACTACGACCACCCGCTCTTCTACGACTGGGTGCTCGACACCGTGCGGCCGACCTTCGTCACGACGCGGAAGTTCTGGACCAACGTGACGGCGCTCGAGCAGGAGCCGCGCTTCCTCTTCGACTACGTCGCCATCGACGCCCACCCCGACGCCTACGTGGCGCGCGTCTACGGCCG
The DNA here is from genome assembly GCA_016212965.1 of Myxococcales bacterium. Classification (GTDB taxonomy): domain Bacteria; phylum Myxococcota_A; class Polyangia; order Polyangiales; family Polyangiaceae; genus JACRDA01. The sequence continues at coordinate 6,546 of JACRDA010000313.1, read as the reverse complement.
CAACCTGCGCTCCGGCGACTTCGTGCGCCGGGACGCTCTGACTGCGAGCGCCGGCACCACGCCGGGCGGCGAGGCCGAGGCGCTCGACCGGCTGCGCGCCGTGCGCTCGCCCGAGCGCCCCGATCCGTTCGTCGTGCGGCTCGCAGAGAAGCTCGGCCTCGGCGACGCGCCCGGGGCCGACGCTCCGCCCGAGGAGCTGCGGCGCGCGGCGACGCTCGCGCGCCTGGAGCGCAACGACCCGGATCGCGCGGCTACCCTGCTCGGCCGCCTGCTCGCGCGCGTGCCGGACGACCGTCTGGCGCTCGCCGACCTCGGCGAGGCGCTCGACGACGCGGGGCGGAGCGGCGAGGCGCGCGTCGCCTGGCGCCGTCTCTTGACGGCCGCGCGCACCGACGCGTCGCGCGACCGGGAGCTCGTCGCCCGCGCGCGAGCTCGGCTCGGCCTCGACGAAGGCAGCCCGCCGGAGGCCGAGCAGCGCCGCCTCGTCGCGCTCGGCCTCGAGGCCCTCTACACGCGGCGCGATGCGGAGGCGGCGATCGCGCTCTTCGGCCGCGTGCTCGCGCAGAACCCGACGCACTACGGCGCGACCTTCCAGCTCGCCCGGGCGCTCGAGCTCGCCGGTCACTCCGGCGAGGCGCGGACCGCGTGGGGCAAGGTGCTCGAGATGGCGGAGAGCTTTGGCGACGCGGCGACCGCCGCGGAAGCCCGCTCGCACCTCGGGCCGTAGTCGGCTCTCGCCGCCGCGGCGCCGCTCACGGAGCCCCCGGCAGCGACGCGAACACCTCCGCGAGCAGGCCGGGGGTGCGCAAACCGTCGCAATGGTCCGAGGTCACCGGCACGCCGTCGAGCTCGCAGCCAATGAACGGCCGCGCGAGCTCCGGCTGGCCGCCCACGACGTCGAAGCGCCCGTCGGGCGTGAACACGTAGCCGGCGTCCATGTCCGATATGGCGCCCAGCCCTCCGCGCAGGCCTATGATGCTCATTGGGTCATTCGCCGACGTCGATAGGCGGAAGCAGTGCGGGTACGGTGTCCGGGGTCCCGCCGCGGTCTCGATGAGCGCCGTCCGCCGTGCCCAGCCAGGGGCCGCCCCAACCCCAACACTTGAGGCTCTCGTCATCGAGTACGGCGCATGTATGTACCAGGCCAACCGCCATGAGCCGCACTGTGCGCCCTGCCCCTAGCACCACGGGAACCGCGGACGATGACTCCTCGCTTTCCCTGCCGATACCGAGCTGTGCATCGGTCGTTCCCCAACACCAAAGCGTATCGTCTTCGAGAATCGCGCACTTAGTGAAGGTAGCCGAGATGGCGCGAGCCTTGCGTGGCAGCGGGACCACCGGCAGGGCGTCACCAAGCGGGCTCGGGTAGCCTTCAATGAGCTTGCCGCCGCAAGCGGGCATGAACCCGCAGTGTCTTCCGCGGACGCCCCAGCACTTGACGTCCCCCGTGTCGAGAATCACACAGGTCTGCAGACCGCCGCAGGCGACGGCGACCGCAGTGCGGCCAACCCCGAGGTCCACGACCTCCGGGGCCGGGTCGCCGCCCCCGAAGAACCCACCGCCGGCGCCCCGCAACTTGGGGTCGAGCCCACGACGCAACATGTCGCCCCAGCACTTCAGCTGGCCATTGTCGAGCACCGCGCACGACATGTCCGGGCCGGTCGAGATGCTCCGCGCGGTCCGATCGGCTCCGAGATCAACGTAGGGAAGCGAATCTCCCATGTCACCTGGGCGCACGCCCCACACCAATCCGCGATCGATCCCGAGCTGCCCGTTGTTGTTGTGGCCCCAGCACTTGACGTGACCGTCGTCCAGGATCACGCAGGTGTGCTCTGCGGAAGCGTGAGACGCGATGGCGACTGCCTTTCGCCCCTTCCCAAGTCGCACGGGCTCGACTGCTCCGCACCAGCCGTCGCTCCAGTCCTCCGAACCGCGCATCCCGCCAAACCCCGCGCCGAAGCACTTGACGTCGCCCGAGTCGAGGAGCACGCAGACATTCCCCTCGGCAATGCCGAATCCGACCGCGCGCTCGCCGGCACCAAGGCACATACCCGGGAGGTTCGCGACCTCCTCACCGCGTTCACCGCCGATGCTCCCCTTGAGAAACGGCATCCCCAGCGCTCCGTATTGGTTCAGGCCCCAGCACTTGGCCCGCCCGTTGCTCAGGGCGACACATGTGATATGGCCTCCCGCTTGCAGCGCCACGATTCGCGGACGCCGTGGGGTGGCCGCGGAGACCGCAACCGCTGACGCCGCGGGAGCTGGGCTGTTGCCGGCCAAGGCGCCGGGCTGACGCGGTCGGCACGAGGGCGCCGCGCCCGCGCCCGCGAGGACCAAGCCGACGAGCAGGGCCGGAGGCACATACCGCTGTGTGTTGAAGTTCACGTCACGGCCCCGGCTTCGGAATCCGCATGTCCGGAACGAGGTGCATGCAACCGCGCTCAGGGGCCGGAGAACACTTGGGGTAGAGCGTGCGGTCGCGATGGACGATCTGGTCTGGAGCGTAGAAGGTCGGCTCGTACCGGACTTCCTCCGAGAAGGCGTACACGTCCAGCATCAGCGTGTCCGCGAGTCGCTTCATGTCCAGACTCCCCATGCCCTTGCCGGCTCGACAAGAGACGATGACGAGCGCGGCGTCGCCTCTCAATACCTTGCGGATCTTGTCTCGATAAGCGGGCCCGGTGCCATCGGACCCATTCAGCCATAGGAGCAACTCGTCATCGATCCGCCGGCTCTCCTCGTTCGAGCGGGCGATCTCGGTCGGAGACAGGCGACCGAGGTACACATCGGTGTTTGTCGGCTGGACGTCCAAGAAGCCGGAGAAGGCCACAAGACCCGGACGTCCATGGGTCACGAGGTAGATGCGGCCAACCGAGTTTTCCTTGCGCGGCTTCGCTTCGGATCCTGTGAGCGCCCCGGCGAAGTCGAGGAAGGATTCGCATATCCATGGACTTTCGTCCACCGGCAGTCCTTTTGCCTTCAGGGTCTTCCAGTCGTACTCGACCACCTCCTTGAATACGTCTGTCCATGGGTCCCAACGACCTTCGACCATCGCGGACACCTCGGAAGTCGAATTCGGCCAGGGCGGTGCGCCGTTGGCGTCGTCGAAGCGTGCGTATAGAAAGACAGTCGTCCCCGGGGGAGTCGGGGCGCTCAGTTCAACGCACGTAGCAGCCGGCGCCGTCGCAGTGAGGTCATCGGGGGCCTCTGCGGGGTTTGAGGGAGCCTGCGCAGCAGTCGCGCTGCCCGGCACGACAGGTTCTTTCGAGCAAGTGTAGGTAACGGTGGCGGTGTCGTCCTCGGACAGCGTTTGCGTCCAACGCTCCGGCATTGGGAAGCCCCGTGTCCCATCGGCAAGAGTTTCCATTGGGGCACGTTCCTGCTTGTATGCGTTCGATGCGATGAAGGGCTTGTCCCAGTAGACGGCGAAGTAGGTGTGGTCGGTGTCGCCCAGCAGTTCGTACCCGACCCAGCCCTCCGTGCCGCAGAATGTGGCGTTCGACTCGGCGGTCCAGGTGGCCGTGGTCCCCGGCTCGATGCTCGACGGAAACGAGGGGCTGACGATGCCGTACGGGACTCCATGCCACCGAAGCTTCAGAGGGTACGTCGTGGCGTTCTTGACCTTGCACTTGACGCTTATCGTCATCGTGGCTCCATCGCGGCTTCGAGTCGCTTCGTCAGCTCAGCGCTTCGCCCGGCGCGTGAGCGCCGCCTGTGTGCCCTCGTCGAGCGCTCCCGTGGGCTCGAGATCGTGGTCCCGCTGGAATTCTGCCAACGCGACCTTCGTCTCTGCGTCCAGTTCCTCACCCTTCGCATCACCGCCCCAGTAGTACCCGAGGTTTCGCAAGCGCACCTGGGCACCCTTGACCGTGCCCACCTCGGGCAGCGCCGCGAGCGTGAGCGAGTAGCGCAGCCGTTTGCCTTCGGGCCGCTGGCCCACCCAGACGGAGAGGTTCGCCGACTCGGCGTCCTCGGGCACGTCGACCACGAGGTTGCCGTCGCCGTCGGTCGTCCCTTCGAACTTGGCGCCTCCAGCCACGAGGACCCAGTCCTTGCTTGCCAGGGGCTCGAAGTTGGCGTCCGTGACCCTCAGCTTCAGCGACTTCGTCTTGGGCTCCTCGCCGTCGGACGTCACGGATGCGTCGATCCCCTTGCAGTTGAGCTTGACGTTGGTTCCGTCGAGCTGGGCGTCGTCTGCGAGCTCGAGGCTCGACTTCTCGGCGATGAAGCGGATCTTCTTGCCGATCATTTCGGCTTCGGTGCCGAGGGTGAGCGCGGGGCCGTTGCCTTGGAGCGCGATCTCCGCGGTGCCCACACCGCTCAGCCGTTCGCTCCGGATGGTGACCTGCTTCGGGGTGAGCTCGAGGACCGTGGTGCCGCACACCAGCGTGATGCTCTCCTCGGCCTGCAGACGGATGCGCTTCTGGGCGCCGAGGACCTGATTTTGCCACGCGAAGGACTCTGCGGACTGCGGCTTCTCCTTCGTGCCAACCACCGTGCGCATACCGCCGGACGCCGCGAGCATGTATTGACCCCTGATGGTGCTCGTGCGGTTCTGAGTGACGGAGTCGTGATCGAGGCCGTAGACGGCGAAGTGCCGGTCGCCGCCGATCTTCTCCTCGAGGTCGTCACCCACGAGCACGGTCCGGCTGCGGGCCGCGCGTTCGACCACGTCGCCGGCTACGTCGCGCCTGAGGGAGCCCCCGACCGTCTGCACGGCGTCGTTGCCGACGCGCGACGCATGGTCGTGGTCGACGACCTCCTCGAGATCTCGCTGTGCGTGCAGATACACGAGCTCGCGCCCCTTGCCGTCCTCGAAGGCGAGCTCGTTGGAGCCGCCGCCTCCCGGTGTCGTCTGGGTGCGGATGCCGCTCCTGGTCTTTTGGTCCGGCAGCGGGTACGGCGGCGGATGGGTCATGTTGTAGACGGTGCCCGTGACGAGGGGCCGGTCGGCGTCACCGCCGAGGAACGTGACGAGCACCTCCATGCCGACCCGCGGAACGAACTGCGCGCCCCAGCGGGTGCCGGCCCAGATCTGCGCCACGCGCAGCCAGCAGGAGCTGCGGTCGTTCATGCCGCCCTGCCGATCCCAGTGGAACTGCACCTTGACGCGGCCGACGGCGTCGGTGTGGATCTCTTCGCCGGGCGGGCCGACGACGGTGGCCGTCTCCATCACCTGGTGCAGGCGGCGACGCGGGCGCGGGGGTCGGAGGCGCACGTCGGCAGGCACGCACTCGAAGCGGTTGTGGTAGACGGGGCGCGCTTCGCGCTGCGCCGCCGGGGCGACGCCGTCGTGGTCGACGCTCGCGCAAAGGTAGGGGCCGCTGAGGGCCGGTGGGTCGGCGTCGCGGAGCACGAAGCGCCGCCCGGGCATCAGCCGGGGGCAGCTGCTCTCGCCCGCGCCGACCGCGACCCGCGCCCGGAGCTGCTCGAGCATCACCGAGGCGGCGACCGGCGCGCGCCGCGCCTCTTCGAGGTCGCGCTCTTCGTCGAACACGGCCTGGGTCTGAAGTGCGGCGTCCGGGCGCGACGCCGCCCGGCTCGGCACGCCGCTCGGCCCGACGTCCGTGCGCGCCCCGGTCTCGGCGCTGGCGGTCAGCGGAATGCCGGGGCGCCTGAAGTCGTAGCGTCGCACGTGCACGACGCGCGAGCGGATCGTTCGCCGGACGCTGAACCGCTCGACGGACGCATCGTTCACGACTGCGGCGACCAATCCACCCGCTGCATGGGCTGGCCGCACGACCAGATCTTCACCGCCATCGAGGGGCGGGCACCAATCGGCGGAGTCGCCTAGGACGACGACCTCGGTCGCGCCGCGACCCGTCATGTTGGTGTCGCCACCGAGCTCGGTCGGGTGGTCGAACGAGAAGAAGATGCCCTCCTCAGCGAGGATCCGGCGGATGAAGGCGTAGTCCGACTCCTGGTACTGCACGGAGTACGGTCTCTTCTCGTACTCGGCCTGCAAGCGGCGGCGCGAGGCGACCCCGCGCTCGGCGAACAGGCTCTCGACGATCTCGACCGCACTCATGTCCTGGAAGATGCGGCACGCCCGACGGCGCTTTGCGAGCCACAGGCGCGGGACGAGCCGCAGCATGTGGATGTGCTCGCCGCGCACCCCCGCCCCTTCGAGGCTCGTCGCTGCGACGATGCCGTGCACGGCACGCGCCGCGTTCGCGCCGCGAATCACGAGCGACACTGGGCGCTCGAGCGCAGCGCTCTCGAGCGGCACCTCGGGGCCAGGTTGACAGGCCACGCAGAGGTCGAAGTGGTAGAGGGCGTTGACGGCCTCGCGCCCGCGAAACCACAGGACGCGAAGCGAGTCCGGGTAGTACCCGACGAGGGAGAGTTCGAACGGCTCTTGCGACATGTTGCCTGGGTGCCTGCCTATCCGCTGCTCGATCCTAGACCGAGAAGCAGCGATTAGCCGTTAGCCGTTAGCCATTAGCCCAGAGAACTCGCAGTGTTGCCGGTTCTCCAGGTGCGCCCCGATGGCACGTTTCAGGTGAAACGGTGACGCCCCGTGACGGCACGTATCATCTCGATATT